>CAYYRM010000089.1:0-9841 GCA_964474005.1 uncultured Eubacteriales bacterium | reverse complement strand
ATGGTTCTACCCATATACCTATCAACCATAGGGATATGGTTAACAGTCCCCATTGCAGAAGCCCTAACACTTATGGTGGCTATGGGAATATATGCACAATTTAAAAAAGAGCAGCTAAAGATTAAAACCACCAATTGATTATTGGTGGTTTTTAGCATTCTATTCATCCTTGATCAATTGAATGTTAGGCAAAATCTAAAATGACTCTCTATATATGGATATTAACTAGGTTTACCATGCAGATTATTAAACACATAAATTGTGGTAAAATAATGGTAATAGATAAAATAATTAGGTAGGAGGAATGAAAGTGTCCACAAATCTAGCTGAAAATTATCCTGAAGAGAAAAAAGAACTATATGAAACCCTGCAAAAACAATTAGTAGCACTGGTGGATGGGGAGAAATATCATATTCCCAATCTAGCCAATGCATCGGCACTACTGTGGATGGGCCTCAAAGATATCAATTGGGCAGGCTTTTATCTAATGAAAGACGGTGAACTGGTACTTGGACCATTTCAAGGAAAACCAGCTTGTATACGTATACCAATAGGCCGTGGGGTATGTGGCACAGCAGTAGCCCAAAATCGTACCCAATTGGTAAAAGATGTTCACATGTTTCCAGGACACATAGCCTGTGATAGTGCTTCCAATTCAGAAATAGTTATACCTATACGTAACGGAGAAAAAATCGTTGGGGTTCTAGACATCGATAGCCCAGTTTTTTCAAGATTCGATAAAGAAGACCAAGAAGGACTTGAAGGTTTCATAAAAATACTTGAAACTGCTTGTCAGTGGGGTGAATAATGTTAAAAAGAACAACTATACCAGTTGTTCTTTTTAATAATCAAATAATAGTTGATTATATATCGCAATATTGATAAAATATTGATATCATAATTATTCTTTTAGAAAGAAGGTGTAGTAATGCCGTCGATTAGGCCAAGTTCCGATTTAAGGAATAAATATAATGAGATATCTAGTTATTGCCATGAATCTAACGAACCAGTGTATATAACTAAGAATGGTAAGGGTGATTTAGCTGTAATGAGCATTGAGGCATATGAGAAACTTGTAGGAAAGTATGAACTATATAAAAAAATGGATGAAGGTTTGGAAGCCATGCAAAAAGAGAAAGTCCGTGAGTTTAAAGAGGCTGTGGCGGATATAGAGAAAAGGATCTAAAAATGGGCAAACATAAATATTAACTATAAAGTATCATAAGAAAGAAAGTGCTAGACTAACAGCTCTAGCACTTTCTTTCTTATGTAAAATCAGCCTCTACCCACAGGGGTATTGACAGAGTGTAAAGTAAGATGTAATATAATACTAGTACCCCGTATGGGTATAAAAAATACTGAAAGGACTGCTTAAATGAAATCTTTAAAAAAATATCTTTTTGTAATTACGTTATTATTTTTCTTTTTAGGTTTTTTTAATATAATTTTTGGTGTTCTAGGTTTTATATGTATGACTATACCCTTGGTGCTACTATTTAAGGATAGAAAGAAAACTTGGTGTCAAGGTTTATGTCCAAGGGCCAATCTTTTCACTACCCTTTACAAGGGGAGGGCATTGGGAAAGCCAATCCCAAAATGGTTTACAAAAGGGAACTTAAAATGGTTTGTTTTGGGTTATTTCGGTGTGAACATGTTTGTAATGATTATGTCTACAATCATGGTTGCGAGGGGTAGAGTGGAGGCAATGGAACAACTAAGATTTTTTGTTGCTCTCCCAATTCCATGGGATCTACCACAAGTAATAAGCCTTTCACCACCAAGTTGGTTAGTGCATCTAGGTTATAGATTCTACTCCATGATGCTAACAACCACCATAGCTGGATTGGTTCTAGGTTATGTTTACACACCAAGGACATGGTGTACCATCTGTCCCATTAACACCATATCAGATGCAAGTTTAAAGGGTATGAAAAAAGATAAAAGCAACGTGGCTGCTTAAATCACATAAAGTAAATCTTGAAATCCCATCACCGGAGCGTATGTATAATACGTGAAGATGATGGGATTTCATTATCTTACTATGCTAAAAAAGCTTGGGCAAGTCTAAATAATTAATAAGGTGTTAATAAATCGTGAAAGGATTTTAGCATAGGAATTGAGAACTATTATATATAAATACTAAGGGGCAATTAGCCAAGGAGGAAAAAACATGGATTTTCAAGACTTAAAAAAGATAGGTAACCAGTTTGAAAAAGTATCGGCTTTATATGATATTTTCGACGAATCAAAAAGACTAGATAGTAAAGCAGCCAACATAGAATTCATAACAACGGTTAAATACATAGATGAGTTTTTAAAGCCTGGCATGAAAATCCTAGATCTTGGAGCTGGTACAGGAAGATATAGCCTTTATTTTGCCCAAAAGGGCTATGAGGTTACAGCTGTTGAGCTAGTTGAAAAACATGCCCAAGCAATCGAACAGGTAAAAACCCAAGAAATGAACTTAAATGTAATCCAAGGAAATGCAGCTGAAATATTAGCTAATTTTAAAGATAACTCATTTGATGTTGTTCTATGCTTCGGACCCCTCTATCATCTAGAAGGAGAAAGTGAAAGACAACACTGTGTGGATGAAATAAAAAGAGTCTGTAAGCCAGATGGAAATATGTACTTTGCATTTATAAATAACGATATGGTTATAACAACAGAAACAATGTGCTACGACCTAAAATACCTTGAAGGTGAGACATACAATCATGAAACATTCAAAGTAAATGACTTTCCCTTTGTTTTTTATACAGTGCAAGGAGCCAGAGAACTACTACACAAAAGTGAACTATATATCATAAAAGAAATTGCTTCAGATGGTATGAGTGAATTATTACAATACAAAATTAACAGCATGAGTGACGAAACCTATGGCCAGTGGGTTAACTACCACTTTTATACCTGTGAAAAACCAGAATTCTTAGGGACCAGTAATCATCTTCTTTATATAGCAAAAAAATAGCTATACAAAAAGCTAGGGAGTGTGAATAATGGGGATAAAACTAAAAGTAGCTGCAATTCAATTAAAGAATTATATTGGCGAACCAAACAATAGTAGAAATGAATCTGAAAAATTGATAAAACAAGCCGCCAAGGAGGGTGCAAAACTAATAACCCTACCTGAACTTTCCGCTTGTGGTTACATACCAAATGATGAAATATGGAATTATGGTGAGACAATAAATGGTCCAACAGCTACTTGGGCATGTAGTTTAGCCAAAGAATTAGGAATCTATTTGGGAGTTGGTTTTTTAGAAATTGAAGGGGAAAATTTTTTCAATTCATATCTTTTAGCTGGTCCCAAAGGTATTATAGAAGGTGTTATAAGGAAAATAAACACAGAAGCCTATTGTTTTAAAAGTGGTGATACAGGTGTGTACATAGATACCGATATCGGTAGGATTGGAATAGGCATTTGTGCCGATAATCATCTTTACACTTTTTTTAGAAGAGTAAAAGAAGCAAATGTAGATATAATGCTGATGCCCCACGCATGGGCAACCCCTTATAAAACAAATAAATATGTAAAACAAGAAGATATTGATAACGCAATAACATATGCAGAACAACTAGCCTTTACATACACTAGACATCTTAGTATTCCCACTGTATTTATAAACCCTGTGGGGGAATTTCCACCTATGCCAGGGGTATTGGGTAAATTCATGAGTCCAGAAAATTTTAGGCTTCAAGGTGGAAGTCAAATAGTAGATGGTAATCATGTGTTCAAAATGCAAACTAAGACCGAAGGCTTTATTGTTGCAGAAGTAGAATTAGGAAATACCACTTCAGTCACGGACCCACCCATATACAATGGATGGCTACATCCTGGGTCAAGCTTAGTACGTAAAATTATAATTCCCTATGATGTATGGAAGGGAAGAAAATACTATAAAAAAAGCAAAGAACGAAAAGAAAAAGCAAAACTGGGGCAAAAAAATTCCAACAACTGATACACCAGTTGTTGGGATTTTTAATGTAAATTACACAGCCTTGGAAACCTCAGAAACTCCATTATATATCTTCTCCATTTTCCCATAGGTAAACTGAATAACAGGTCCCACAGATAAGGCGATAACCACAGTTCCGTATGATACAGGGCCTGCTAACAATAGCCCCATGGTAAGAGCAAAAACCTCACAAATCAAACGGGAAACAGCAATACTTAAACCAAATCTTTTACTTACAACCATCATTAAGCTATCAATGGGGTTCGGAGCAAACTTTGCCTGTAGGTACATACTTGCACCGGTGGCTAAAATTAGAAAACCTAAAACAAATAAAACTCCTTTTTCCAAAAAAGAATTGATATTAAAATTACCGTAAATTAACAAAAATAGATCCACAAACATCCCCACAATAAAAACCGTTAAAAATCCAGGGAAGTCCGGACGACTTTTAGATAAAAAGCCATTAAATAGCATCAAAATCCCGCCTAATATAATCATCCAATTACCAGCAGTAAGCCCCACTGTATTAGATAAACCCACAAAAACAGTATCCCATGGGCCAGCACCCAAATCAGATGTAATTATACTAGCCACACCAAAGGCAGCGGTGGCAAGACCTGCAATATAAAAAATCCAACGTTTCATATATATCACCTCTAACTTATTAACTCAATCACACTAGTATAATATATAAAGGCTTGTATAAGCAAGAGAAAATTTTGGATAAGGGTGTTTTTATATTAAAAAAATTAGACAATAGCACAATTATTAAAAGGGATTTTCAATACATTTGGGGAATATACTCTCTTAAAGCACATCATCTTTTAATTTAACTAACAAATAAATTATCCTGGTTTTATGTATAACAAATGGTGGGGGGATATTTAATGCAAAAAATATTGAATTTAAAAAAAGTAGTATTTAATCCATGGATAATGGGTTTAGTATCAGTTATAGCTGTGATTTTTTTTCTGGTGAATATAGGTAAATATCAAATGAACAAAAAAATACAGGCTGAAATTAGTGAACTAATGGGTAATATACAAACCAAAGATGAAGTAATAACCCAAGAAGACCTTGCAGGTCTGCCCGAAATAGTTCAAAAATGGTTAAATAACGTAGGTGTTGTGGGAAAAGAGCCCATACAAAGCATGTATTTCAAACAAACTGGTCAAATGAGGTTAGAGCCTAACCAAAACTGGATGGTTCCAAAGGCGCAGCAATATGTGAATACCCAAAACCCAGGCTTTCTATGGCATGTGGATATAGCAATGATGCCCATTTTTAACACCAAGGGTAGGGACCTATTCACCAATGGTGAAGGACAGATGCTGATAAAAGTGGGATACTTAATCCCAGTGGTTAATGAGAAACCAAACAATAAAATTAACGAATCTGCCATGAGCCGATTCTTATTAGAACTACCCCTTTATCCCACAGCTGCCCTAAGTGAATACATCACATGGGAAGAAATTGACGAAAAAAGCGCAAAGGCCACAATGAACTATAAAGGCTTAGAAACATCAGTGACCCTTATATTTGATGATTCATCAAACCTTTTATCAATAGAAACCATGCGCTATAAAGAAACTGATGAAAATGCCCAAAGACTTAAATGTGTGGGAACAATAATAGAACACAAGGAAGTCCAAGGTATAACAATACCAACTAAAATAGAAATAACATGGTTTTTAGAAGAAGGGGAATTCACCTGGTACAAACTGGAGATATATGATATTGAATTTAATGTCCATGAGTAATAGTAATTGGTAAATTGACTTTGGTCCTGTGAAAAAATAGCAGGTAATACTTTTAAATTAACAAGGCCTAACATTTAAAGCTTAAATGTTAGGCCTTTATATTTGCACAATTTATTTACACGTTAAAATAAACAAGTATCTCAGTTCCAGTATTACTTGAATTAATCTCCATTTTGGCTGAGTGGTGTTGAACGATATTATAACATACGGCGAGGCCTAACCCAGTACCATTATTTTTTGTGGTGAAAAAGGGGGTTCCTAATTTCTCCATGTACTCAGTATCGATACCTGTACCTTGATCCCTTATTGCTAAAACAACATATTGATTCTCAATATAAGTTCTAACATTAACAACACCACCATTGGGCATTGACTCAAAGGCATTGCTGGTTAGGTTAAGAATAAGCTGACGTATTTCCTCTTTTTGTATAGGGATATCAGGGACATACTCCAAATCAAACTGAACCGTACCATTGGAAATAAGCCCACTGACAACTATCAGGGGTTCTAAATCAAGCAAAATAGAGTTAATATTCCCATCACTGAATTCAGAGGAATTACTTTTAGAGATTGAGAGGAACTCGGTAATAATCCTATTGGCCCGATCCAGCTCATCTATCATCAACAAAAAAGAATCTTTATAAGAGCTAAGCTCATCCTTATCACTGAAAAACTGAAGAAAACCCCTAACGCTAGTCATAGGATTGCGAATTTCATGGGCTATGCTAGCTGCCATCTGTCCTATTAGATTAAGCCTATCAAGTTTAGACATCTCTTCCTCAAGCTTTTTTTGTTCAGTAATATCATTGGCAGTGGTTAAAAAGCACTTTTCTCCATTATAGTAAATTATATCCGCAGAAAATAAACCTATTCGCACTGTTCCATCCTTTGCCCTATACTTTTCCACGATATTTCTAAGATAGCCCTTCTCATTATACAAACTTAATAATCTTAGTCTGGTAGCTTCATCAAATATATTCAGTTCCCCAGATTTTCGGCCAATGGCCTCTTCTGCAGAATACCCAGTGAGCTCCTCAAAACACTTATTGACCTTGATATAGCATCCATCGGGGATAGTACTTATGGCCATTAAACATGGGCTAGCGTTAAAGGCCTTATCCAGCAATTCAAGTTCAGTTAAATCCACCTTTTGATTCACCATTTAACCCCCTAATGACATAATTAAAGGAAAACCCTGACAAAAACTTATGAATAATGATATTATTCGACAAAACAAAGGGAAATCCTGCACTATTGGAAAATAATGTAGAGATAAACCTAAGTCAATAAAAGGTTAATTGGGAATTTAGCTGAAATAAGGTATAATAGGATATAACTCAAAAAATGGGAAGGATGCTTGCAATGAACAAGGTTTTGGTATTAGCAGAAAAGCCCTCTGTTGGTAGAGATTTAGCAAGGGTGTTAAACTGTACAAAACAGGGCAATGGATTTATAGAAGGTCAAAAATACATAGTAACATGGGCCTTGGGTCACTTAGTAACACTGGCTGACCCTGAAACCTATGATAAAAAGTATGCATCATGGAATCTTGAGGATTTACCCATGTTACCATCTCCCTTGGAACTGGTGGTAATAAAACAAACAAGTAAACAGTATAATGCCGTAAAAAGCCAGCTACTGAGGAAAGATGTAGACAAAATAGTTATAGCCACAGACGCAGGTAGGGAAGGAGAACTGGTGGCAAGGTGGATACTAGATAAAGCCCGAGTGAAAAAGCCCATAGAAAGACTTTGGATATCATCAGTAACAGACAAAGCCATAAAAGAAGGCTTCAATAAGCTTAAAAGTGGCAAGGAATACGAAAATCTATACCATTCTGCAGTGGCTAGGGCTGAATCTGACTGGTTAGTGGGTATAAACGCCACCAGAGCCTTGACATGTAAATACAATGCCCAGCTATCCTGTGGTAGAGTACAGACACCTACCCTAAGCATGATCGCAACCAGAGAAGATGAGATAAATAATTTTAAACCTAAAGAATTCTTTGGCTTAAAAGCCAAAGGAAATAATCTGACCCTAGACTGGCAGGACTCAAAAACCAAAGATAATAAGACCTTTGATAAAACAAAGACAGAATCAATACTGAAAAAACTACAAAATAAAGATACCACTGTTGTGAATATAGATAAAGTAAGTAAAAAACAATACTCTCCACAGCTATACAATTTAACGGAACTACAAAGGGATGCCAATAGGATATTTGGCTTTTCCGCAAAGGAAACCCTATCCATAATGCAAAAACTATATGAAACCCATAAGGTTTTGACATATCCCAGGACAGATTCAAGGTACCTATCCACAGATATAGTTGATACCCTAAAGGATAGAATCAAGGCATGTGGTGTAGGTAGCTACTCAAAGTTTGCCATGAATGTACTTAAAAAAGAAATAAAAGCAACTAACAATTTCGTGGACAACAGCAAAGTATCAGATCACCATGCAATTATCCCCACAGAGCAAATAGTTCCTTTCGGAAAATTCAACGACAAAGAAAGAAAAATCTATGACTTGGTAGTAAAACGCTTCTTTGCTGTATTGTACCCACCCTTCCAATACGAACAAACAACCCTAGTGACAAATATAGCCGATGAAATCTTTACAGCCAAGGGGAAAAGGGTAATAGATCTAGGGTGGAAGGAAATCTATCAAGGTAGCAATATTGAAGAAGATGAAGAAGACCTAAGTCATACATTTCCCATTTTGGAAAAAGGGGAAATAATCAAAATCCAAAACATCATGATGACCAATGGATTTACAAAACCCCCAGCTCCATTCAATGAAGCAACCTTACTTTCTGCAATGGAAAATCCCAAAAAATACATGGATGATGACAAAGAACTGCAAAAGATAATCAGTGAAACTGGGGGAATAGGTACAGTTGCCACCAGAGCAGATATCATTGAAAAGCTTTTCAACTCATTCTTAATAGAGCGAAAGGGCAAAGACATCTTCATAACATCAAAGGGTAAACAGCTATTAGAACTTGTTCCCTCTGATTTAAAATCACCTACACTCACTGCCCAATGGGAACAAAAGCTTGATTCCATAGCCAAAGGGAAACTAAAAAAAGATGTATTCATAAAAGAAATAACAGAATACACCAAGGAAACCGTAAGGGAAATTAAAAACAGTACCGAAAGATTTACCCATGACAACATAACAAGGAGCAAATGCCCTGAATGTGGTAAATACATGTTAGAAGTAAACGGCAAAAAAGGAAAGATGCTAGTATGCCAAGATAGGGAATGTGGCAAAAGGGAGATGGTGGCAAGGGTAACAAACGCCCGCTGTCCCAACTGCCGCAAAAAACTAGAACTCCGTGGAGAAGGGGAAGGACAGATATTTATCTGCCCCTGTGGACACAAAGAAAAACTATCAGCCTTCAACGAACGGAAAAAGAACAGCAACAATAAGGTATCAAAAAAGGATGTAAACAAATATCTTAAAAACCAACAAAAAGAAGAACCAATAAACTCAGCCCTGGCAGACGCCTTGGCCAAGCTAAAACTTGATAAATAAGCCAAAAGGAATAGATGGACTTAGAAACCACCTTATATAATCTGAAAAATGTATCGATACACTGCAAATCTTCCTCTTTGACTAGTTTTCTTATCTTTATGAAACAATTATAGTAAAGCTATAGAATAACTAGGAGGATGAATATGAAGAAAACAAAACAACAGTGGTTAGTGCTTTACTCCCTTTTCATAGCATTGGTAGCTATGGTTACATACCTTGGATTTCCTATAGCCTTCGGTTACATAAATTTAGGAGATGCCATTATTTTTTCAATCGCATTGGTATTCGGACCCATAGCTGGATTGGTTAGTGGTGCCATAGGCTCAGCATTGGCAGATATCATTCTAGGATATGCAGTTTGGGCTCCATTTACCTTTGTAATTAAAGGTTTAGAAGGTTATTTAGTAGGATTGGCATCTGCAGTATTTATTAGTTCAGGATTTAAAAGCAAAAAAGTATTCTTTATGTTAATAATTGCAGTGTTAGTACTAAATATAGGGTATTTCTTCACCGGTGCCTTATTGTATGGTTTTCCTGCAGCTATTGCCGACGCCCCTTTAAATATAGTTCAAGGTGTAGTGG
>CAYYRM010000088.1:0-9900 GCA_964474005.1 uncultured Eubacteriales bacterium | reverse complement strand
ATACGGTATTTGGCTTTACATCACAGCAATATGGTATTTTGAACATGATGTTTCCCGTGGGAATGCTATTGGGCTCCATAGTTTTGTCAATGCTACCCCAAGCAAAAAGTAATTATAAAAGGCTTATGATCTGTATCATGACATTTTCAGTGGTGATCCTTGGGGCAGGGGTTGTAACCTCTCAACTATTTTTCACCTTAAACAATATTCAGTATCTGATAATCCTAATGGTATTGTTCTTAGTCATGGCCTTGGCATCAATTTTTATCAACGTACCAGTAAATGTTACCATGCAAAAGCTAGTACCCAATGATAAGCTTGGCAGGGTATTTGGAGCATTAGGTACACTGGCAATGGCTCTATCTCCTGTGGGTGCCATCATAGCTGGTACATTGGTTGATCTAATTGATCCGTGGGTACTACCCATTGCCTGTGGAGTAATTATGATAGTATTAACACTACTAATGTCTAAGGTAGAGGAGATTAAAAACATATAGACATTATTAATATTATATTAACTCTATTGTAAACAGGTTGTGATAATTATAGTAGTATGATAATATTTAGTTAGAATTTTAGGAACGGAGGGTTTCCGATGAGAATCAATATGGTAGCCATCTTCCGCATGGGAAGAATCCGGTTAAGAAACTTAAGCAGCTAATTAAATAGTGCTAAGGCTCTGTCTGTGTACAGAGTAAACGGGATTGGTCTGCCTATTTTTAAGGAAACCCCTTTTAAATATGTAAATTTTTTAGGAGGACAAATCTGTCCTCTTTTTGTTGTCTTAAAACAGCTTTACTATACTTTAAATTATATTAAACCCATGTAAAGCTACAGGTGTGTTTCACATACCTTTATTAATCATCCTTTTCCATTTACTAAACACAGGCAGAGGTCTGTGTTTTTATCTTTAGAAAAGGGAGGGAATAAAAATAATGGAACAAAAAGAAAAAGTCATATTAGTAGGTGTCAATATAAATAACCAAGGGGATTTTCAATACTCCATGGAGGAATTAAAAAGTCTAGCCCAGGCATGTAACCTACAAGTTGTGGGGAGTATAACCCAAAACCTAAATAAAGTGAATACATCTCATTATATAGGTACAGGAAAGCTCGAAGAAGTAAACCAGCTTAAAACTAAATCAGAGGCAGATGTAATTATATTTAACGATGAGCTTTCAACCTCTCAGATACGCAATTTAGAAAATGAATTAGATTGTAAAGTGATGGACAGAGCTAATTTAATCCTTGATATCTTTGGTAGTAGGGCAAAAACAAAGGAAGCACAACTTCAAGTGGAAATAGCTAAATTCAAATACCTTCTTCCAAGACTTATTAACTCAGATGAGTCCTTATCCCAACAAAGGGGTGGAACAGGTACAATAATGCGTGGGCCTGGGGAAACAAGGCTGGAACTGGAGCGACGAAAAATAGAAGAAAAGGTGTCACAACTGAACAAAGAGTTGGAGACAATGGTGGCACACCGCCAAACCCAGCGTAAACAAAGAAAGCGTACCAAGGTGCCAGTTGTTTCATTGGTGGGGTATACTAACACTGGGAAATCCACAATCATGAATGCCATGGTGGACTTATTTAGTCACAATCCAAACAAGCATGTATTTGAAAAGGATATGCTCTTTGCAACCCTTGAAACCTCAGTACGTAGCATAAAACTACCTGATAATAAATCCTTTTTACTAACAGACACAGTTGGATTTGTAAGTAAACTACCACACCACCTCATAAAAGCATTTAGGTCAACCCTGGAGGAAGTGGCAGAGGCACACCTTCTCATCCATGTGGTGGATATATCGCACCCCAACTACAAAGAGCTTATAAATATAACAAACAATACATTAGAGGAAATAGGGGTAAAAGATATACCAACAATCTATGCATATAACAAAGGTGATTTAATAGATATCCAAATCCCCAAAATAGATGGTAATAATGTGTATCTATCTGCAAAACAAAGGATAGGAATAAATGAGCTGACAGAGCTTATAAAAAAAGAACTATTCCAAGACCACGTTAAATGTCAGCTATTAATCCCATTTGATGAAGGTCAACTAATCTCATACCTAAACGAAACAGCAAACGTAATCTCAACAGATTACGAACCCAATGGAACAAAATTAACCCTGGAATGCTCCCCTCAAGATTACGAAAGATTTCAGGGGTATGTTGTAGGGGAGAAAAATTAGTTCGAACCTCTAACAGTCTGGTAGGCAAGGCTTTAGCCTTGCTAAAGAGCATGACTCCAAGTGCGGGGAAGAATATGACTCACAAACAGGGTTGCAATACCTAAGGGCTAGGTATTATGATGTAAGTGACGGAACAACAAACTGTATGGATTATCATTTTTACCTCATTTTAAAGTTGGGAGGAAGTAATATGTATATACCCGAAAATACTAGATTTGCATTGGAATTACTTCACTCCAATGGGTATGATGCCTTCATTGTGGGAGGGTGTGTTAGGGATTCTATTTTAGGCCGTACACCCAGTGACTGGGATATTTGCTCAGATGCAAAGCCTTTAAAAGTACAGGAGCTATTTGAGACTAGTGGGGTTAAGGTTGTAACAACGGGGTTAAAGCATGGGACAGTGACTTTGGTTTTTGGGGATAATAGAGTTGAACATACCACTTTTAGGACCGATGGGACATATTCAGATAATAGGAGACCTGATACCATTGAATTTACCGGTAATCTAATGGATGATTTATCTAGGAGAGACTTCACCATAAATGCCATGGCTTATTCCCCATTAAAGGGATTACAAGACCCATTTAATGGCCAAGGGGCCTTGAAAAAAAGGTTAGTATGTTGTGTTGGGGAGCCCCTAGAGAGATTTGCTGAAGATGCTTTAAGAATACTAAGGGGGATTAGGTTTGGGGCACAATTAGGTTTTACCCTAGAAGAAAATACTAAAATGGCCATGGCTTCTTTACGAAAAACCCTTTCCGATATTTCTAAGGAAAGAGTTAGAGATGAGCTTAATAAGGTTCTTCTGTCGGAAATGCCATCCATGGCTTTAAGGGAAATGCTTGATTTAGGGGTTTTGGAATATGTAGTACCTCAGTTAATGGAATGTGTAGGATTTGAACAAAGAAACCCCAATCATGACAAAGATGTATTTGACCATATCCTCTCTGTGGTGGATAACACTGAACAAGTACTAATTCAAAGGCTAGCTGCACTTTTCCATGATATTGCTAAACCAAGGTGTTTTACTTTAGGTGAGGATGGGATCGGTCATTTTTATGATCATCATATGGTGGGTGCAGATATGGTTGAATCAATTTTAAGAGAGCTTAAGTATGACAATGATACCATTTTAAGGGTTAATATACTGGTCCATGAACATATGTCCCGTTACGAAAAGATAAGAAATGCCACAGTAAATAGATTTATAGCAAGGGTTGGTATTGATAATCTTCACCATTTATTTAGACTGCAAATAGCAGATGAATTGGCATCAGCCCCACCCCATGATATTTCAAGGATAATTAAGTTAAAAGAGCAGTGTGAGAAGATTTTAAATGATAAACTACCCCTTACAGTAAAGGATTTGGCAATTTCAGGAAGGGACTTAATTGAACTGGGAATGAAACCAGGACCTCAAATGGGGATAACCTTAAATAACCTCTTAGATAAGGTCATAGAAGATCCCACACTTAATACTAGAGAGACTCTTTTAAAAATTGTATTAACTAAAAAGACCAGTTAGGAAATATAAAAAGCACAAAACCCTTGGGTTTTGTGCTTTTAAATCTATACGTTAAATCTGAAGTGAACAACATCTCCATCTTTCATTATATATTCTTTACCCTCTACTCTAACCAAGCCTTTTTCTTTAGCTGTGGTCATACTACCACCGTGGGCCATAAGGTCATTATAGGCTATTACTTCTGCCCTTATGAACCCTCTTTCAATGTCTGAGTGAATTTTACCTGCGGCTTGAGGTGCTGGGGTTCCATTTTTTATGGTCCATGCCCTTGACTCCATGGGCCCTGCCGTTAAAAAGCTCATAAGACCCAATAACTTATAGCTTGCTTGGATAAGTTTATCTAAACCTGACTTTTCCAATCCTAAGTCATTTAAGAACTCTTTTTTCTCTTCGGGCTCAAGCTGTGAAATTTCTTCCTCTATTTGTGCACTTATAACAACAACTTCTGCATCCTCAGTGGATGCAAATTTTCTCACTTCTTCCACATGGGGGTTGGAGTTGCCATCATCGGCTAAATCGTCTTCAGAGACATTGGATACGTAAATTATGGGCTTTGAGCTTAGGAGGTTGAAGGATTTAACCAGTTCTTTCTCATCATCCGATAGGTCTAAAACCCTGGCAGATTTACCATCTTCTAAAACTGCAATAACTTTTTTTATAAGCTCCACTTCAAAGGCTAAAGCCTTGTCACTTTTAGCGGCCTTTAGGGATTTTTGCATTCTTCGCTCAAGCATTTCCATATCAGAAAAAATCAGTTCTAAACTTATGGTTTCGATATCCCTTAAAGGGTTTACACTTCCATCAACATGAACCACATTGCCATTGTCAAAACATCTAACCACATGGACAATGGCTTCTACCTCTCTAATATGGGATAGGAATTTATTACCTAAACCCTCACCCCGGCTAGCACCCTTTACAAGTCCTGCTATATCATAAAACTCAATGGCAGTGGGTACTATTTTTTTCGAATTATATATTTCAGCCAGCTTTTCTAATCTTTCATCAGGTACTGCCACAACCCCAACATTGGGTTCGATGGTGCAAAATGGGTAATTGGCAGATTCTGCACCTGCTTGGGTTATTGCATTAAATAATGTACTTTTACCTACATTTGGTAAACCAACTATTCCAAGTTTCATACTAATCTATCCTTTCTATGGTAAACATAAATTAATTTATATTTCATTACACAATTATAAATTATAGTATAGAAATTTAAAAAGTGCAATAAAAAGGGTGATTTAAAGAAATTATGCTTAAAAATGTTATTTTTCATACAAAATATTGTAGATATTTCAATTAAGATATAAAATAAGATATAAGATGGCTTATTTTAGTCTAATACTTTAATGGCAATAGTAGTTAGCCTGGAGGGAGAAAATTATGGATCAAAGGAATTTGACGATGTTAACTGATTTTTATGAAATAACCATGGCAAATGGATATTTCCAAAATGGATTTAAAGATAAAATTGCATATTTTGACCTGTTCTTTCGCAAGGTCCCAGACAATGGTGGTTTTGCCATAATGGCAGGATTAGAGCAGATGATTGACTATCTGAAAAATTTAAAATTTACCAAGGAAGATATTGAGTTTTTAAGAAATAAGAATACATTTAATAAAGACTTTTTGGAGTACTTAGAGAATTTTAAGTTTACCTGTGATGTATGGGCAATACCAGAGGGAACACCGATTTTTCCCAATGAACCAATAGTTACCGTGAGGGGACCAGTGATTCAGGCTCAATTTGTTGAAACCATGTTGCTATTAACCATAAACCACCAGTGTTTAATTGCCACAAAGGCCAACAGAATAGT
Organism: uncultured Eubacteriales bacterium; assembly: GCA_964474005.1. Classification (GTDB taxonomy): domain Bacteria; phylum Bacillota; class Proteinivoracia; order Proteinivoracales; family Proteinivoracaceae; genus Alkalicella. The sequence goes on along the minus strand of CAYYRM010000088.1, from coordinate 4,348 downwards.
GAGATCAGCCCAAGGAAGAGCAGTTATGGAGTTTGGAACCCGTAGAGCCCAAGGTTACGACGGAGCCATTTATGGAGCTAGGGCTGCTTATATAGGTGGATGTATTGCAACGGCTTGTACCATAGCAGATAGTAGTTTGGGAATCCCTGCAGTGGGAACCATGGCCCATAGTTGGGTTCAGATGTTTCCCACAGAGATTGAAGCCTTTAGAACCTATGCTAGGACATACCCAAACAATTGCACCCTTTTAGTAGATACCTATAGTGTATTAAAATCTGGGGTACCCAATGCCATAAAGGTTTTTAAAGAGGAATTGGAGCCCAAAGGGTTTAGACCTAAGGGAATAAGGATAGATAGTGGTGATATAGCATATTTATCTCGGGAAGCAAGGAAGATGTTAGATGATGCAGGGTTTTCCGATTGTAAAATCGTTGCATCAAATTCATTGGACGAATATCTAATCCGAGACCTTTTACTACAAGGTGCAAAAGTGGATACCTTTGGTGTAGGTGAAAGATTAATTACATCCAAGTCTGAGCCAGTGTTTGGTGGAGTATATAAGCTCATAGCCCTAGAAGAAAATGGTGAAATAATACCTAAAATTAAAATAAGTGAAAATGTCCAGAAAATCACAAACCCAGGGTTTAAGCAGGTGTGGCGCTTGTTTGACAAAGATAGTGGCAAAGCCATAGCCGATGTTATTACCAAAAATGATGAAATCATTGATGACAATAATCCCTACGAAATATTTGATCCCCAGTTTACATGGAAAAGAAAAATGGTAACTAATTTTAGAGCCCATAAACTTCTTACTCAAATATTTAATAAAGGTGAACTGGTGTACAATTCTCCCAAATTAGATGAAATAAAAAAATACTGTGAAAACCAGATCGCAACTTTATGGGATGAGGTCCTTAGGTTAAATTATCCCCATAAATATTATGTGGATTTATCCAAAGATCTTTGGGAGATGAAAGATAGACTTATTACTTCATATACTGTAAAGTAACTGACTTCATTGCAAGGTGTGAGGGGGGATAGGGATGTATAATGAGACAGTTATGGATCATTTCGCTAATCCTAGAAATGTCGGTGAGATAGAAAAACCTGACGGAGTTGGCCATACAGGAAACCCTACCGATGGGGACAAATTTACCATATATATCAAGGTGGAAAATGGTGTTATGGTTCAGGTGCGATTTAAGACCTTTGGCTGTGGGGCAGCAATAGCTGCCAGTAGTATGCTAACGATAATGGCCACAGGGAAAACCTTAGAGGAAGGTCTAAAAATCACCAATGATCAGGTGGCAGAGGCATTAGGGGGGCTACCAAAAAGAAAACTTGCTTGTTCTAATATCGCAGCCGATGCGTTACATGCAGCCATAAGGGATTATAAAGGAAAAGAGCCTGGCTGTAACACAAATATTGAATCCAGAGGACAAGGGACATGTGGAGTATTACCTGATGATGGGGCCACTTTAGAGAAAGATCAAATCCAAAGATACCTTAGGCATATTATAATGCATCAGATTAGGGGTATGGGGCAAAGGACTCTATTGGAAAGTAAAATACTTGTCTATGCCCAGTCCACAGTTGTGGTGGAGGAGTTTCTATTTTATTTGGCTGCGGCGGGAATAGGAAATGTATATTGCTATTTTGAAGATAGTACTAACTGGGATGAAACTAGGGGCTATTTACTGGATTTGAACCCAGATTTAAAATTTTCCCTTTTAGGGGATATAGATGATATAGGAGAATTAAGTGCAGCAAAAATAAATTATACAGTGGTTTTTGGTGATGTGGATTTTCAAAAAAAACTACAAAACGAGCAAAACATCTGGTTTACCCCAGTTCTAGTTGCAACGCCCATGCCATGGGAGGGTATTTTGGCTTATGGTATAGATAATCTAGCTGTAAAACATGAAAACAGGTACTTAGGTAATGGTTTTGGCATTGTTGGAAAAACTTTATCCCAAGGTTTTTTAGGAACCCTTATGGTAGTAGAGTTAATAAAACTGCTCTTGGGATTAGGTGAGATGCTGAAGGGGCAAATCTACTTTAATTTGTTGGATATGGTTTTTGATTCACATCCAAATGAAATTGTAACAAAAGAAATTAAAAAGAAAGAATCCTTTATTTCAGATAAAATGAAAAGATCTAAAGTCCTTATAATTGGTACAGGGGGATTGGGATCACCTGTTGCCATGACCTTAGCTAAAGCTGGGGTAGGGACCATTGGGCTGGTGGATTTTGACACCATCGAATACAGTAACCTAAATAGGCAGATTCTCCACAGTACATCTAGGGTAGGTACCCTAAAGGTGGAATCAGCAAAATACATGTTGGGAAAAATAAATAAAAATGTCAATGTGATAACTTATCCCATTGCATTTTCTGAAGAAACAGCCTCAGAGTTGATTTTAGAGTATGATATTATTATCGACGGGCTAGACAATATCCCCACCCGTTATATATTAAATGACCATTGCCAAAAATTCCAAAAACCCCTTATGGAGGCTGGAGTACTAACTTTTTATGGGCAAATAACCACGTTAGTACCAGGGGAAACACCGTGTTACCGTTGTATACTGCCTGAAAAAGCAGAAACCAGTAGCATACCACCATGTTCTGAGGTTGGGGTTTTAGGACCTGTGCCGGGAATAATAGGTGTGTTACAGGCCACTGAAGCCATAAAACACATCTTAGATATCAATAACAGCCTAAAAGGTAAATTGTTAATGTATGATGGACTAGAATCAGAATTTAATAAAATTCCTGTTCGAAAAAGCAAATTCTGTGGAGTATGTGGAGATAAAAGCCAGTAGCTGATTTTAGGCTACTGGCTTTTTTATGGTTTTATTTAAAAAAATCAGGTTCTATTTTTTCGATTTCCTCCCGATATTCTTGAATGTTACCGTCAAAGGGTATGGTTTTACCAAAATACATCTTTTCAAGAACTTCTCGGGTTTGACTGCCAACACAATTATCCTGATGATTGGGACATTGAAGGCATGTGTTAATGGTCTCCATTAAACATTCCTTTAAGCTTTGTCTATTGCAAACGGCACTTTCACAAAAGGGCACATCCCATCTATTTTGGGTTATAAATGCACCTTCATCTTGGGCTATGGCTAGGTGCTTTTTAAGACACTTAATTGTACAGTTATTTTCATTACATTTTTGGCAGTCCTCTTGTTCAAAGGAAACTTTATCTAAAGCGTTTTGTAATTTTTGTGTATTTAAATAAAGGTTTTGTGCAGCCCTCTTATGGGGTGTATCTGCAATATTCATAAACATCTTTCTAATTAAGTAAGCCACAAAGGATGCCAGTACCATTAGGAAAAATACTATATTTGTTGTGGTGGCAAACCTAACTGGGACATTTTCTAAAAGCCCCATTATACCAAAGGTTAAAAAGATACAAGCTGCCACTATTTTTATTGTTGTTTCTGGGATTTTCTTTCCCAGTCTACTGCCCACAAAAATCCCAATGGCTGAGGTAAAAATCATGCCCAACACTGTTCCTACCACAACAAAAAAAGGAAAAGCGGCGGTGGAAGAAAGGGCGATTACTGTCAGCTGGGTTTTATCTCCCATTTCACCTATGAAAAACGCCGAAGCCACCATAAGCACTGGGCCAAACTTAGGAATATTGTTTTCTTCCTCATCTTCATCACCTATTTTAAGTGACCATAACCCAAAGCCAATAAAAGCAAAAGCTGCAATTAGTTGTATGGTTTCAATGGGAATAAATAGGGTCAAATATGTACCTAAAACGGCAGCTAGCCCATGATTAAGAGCTGAGCCAAGCATAACACCCAGTAAAACTTTACTTAAAGAATATTTAGTGGCAAAGGCCATGGCTAATATCTGTGTTTTGTCTCCCATTTCCGCTATGAAAATAAACAAAAAAGCTTGAATTAACTCGGAAATCAATTGTAAAAACCCCTTCACATTAGAATAACATTATCTATTATACCCCAAAAGTTGAAAGTAGGGAAAAATTGTTTCCTTAAGTAGAGGCCCTTTGCTTTTTTAGCAGTTTATATGGATAGTAACCTTATTTTATAATTATAAATTTATTTTTTGTTTATTTTATAAATAGTCACTGGCTGATATAATAAAATAAAAAATAAAAAAGAGGATAATATGAACTTATTTTATTTGATTACTTCCATCATAACATTATTGAACTTAATATTTTCAATAACTTTGATTTTCCTTGAGCGTAGGGATCCCACCACTACTTGGGCTTGGATTTTGATTTTGACTTTACTGCCAGGCATTGGCTTTATTTTGTATTTATTTTTGGGAATGCGATTCAGAAAACGCAGGATATACAGAAAAA
>CAYYRM010000087.1:0-9999 GCA_964474005.1 uncultured Eubacteriales bacterium | reverse complement strand
GGAGAAATGATAAACATGGGATTATTGCCTAAGGAAGATATAAATAAGGCCCAGAAGAAATATATAAAGGCAATAACAAAAGGTATAGTCAAAGTCTTATCAAAAATTGGGATATCCACAATTCAAAGCTATCAAGGAGCCCAAATCTTTGAAGCTTTGGGAATCAACCAAAGGGTAATAGATAAATACTTTACTTGGACCCCTTCAAGGATTGAAGGTATAGGCCTTGATGAAATAGCCCAAGAAACTGCCCAAAGACATAACAGTGCATTTAACCAAAGGGCAGACATCTATGGAACACTAGATACAGGTGGTGTTTATCAATGGAGAAAAGAGGGCGAGTACCATCTGTATAACCCAGAAACAATTCACAAGCTTCAACAGGCTTGCCGTACAGGGGATTATAAGTTATATAAAGAATATACGGCACTAATAGATGATAACACAAAACAGCTTTGTACCCTAAGGGGCTTAATGGAGCTTAAACTTAGCGAAAATCCTATACCCATAGAAGAGGTTGAGTCTGTGGAATCCATTTGCAAAAGATTCAAAACCGGTGCCATGTCCTACGGTTCATTGAGCCAAGAAGCCCATGAAACCCTAGCCATTGCCATGAATCGCATTGGTGGAAAAAGCAATACTGGAGAGGGTGGAGAAGACTTTCGAAGATTTATTCCAGATGAGAATGGTGACTTAAGGTCTAGTGCCATAAAACAGGTGGCTTCAGGGAGGTTTGGTGTAACCAGCAATTATTTAGTTAACGCCAAAGAAATACAAATAAAGATGGCCCAAGGGGCAAAGCCTGGGGAAGGAGGTCAACTTCCTGGCAGAAAGGTTTACCCATGGGTGGCAAAGGCACGGAATTCAACACCAGGTGTTGGACTTATTTCTCCACCACCACATCATGACATATATTCCATTGAAGATTTAGCAGAGTTAATCCATGATCTGAAAAATGCTAATCAAGATGCAAGGATAAATGTCAAACTTGTTTCAAAGGCAGGGGTTGGGACCATAGCAGCAGGTGTTGCCAAAGCCAATGCCGATGTTGTCTTAATAAGCGGTTATGATGGTGGCACAGGGGCTTCACCAAAAACCAGCTTGCTACATGCAGGAATGCCTTGGGAATTGGGTCTTGCTGAAACCCATCAGACTTTAATGCTAAATGATCTGAGAAGTAGAATAGTGGTGGAAACCGATGGAAAGCTTATGAGTGGCCGTGATGTTATGGTTGCAGCACTATTGGGGGCAGAGGAGTTTAGTTTTGGCACCGCCCCTCTAGTGGCCATAGGTTGTGTAATGTTAAGGGTATGTCATATGGATTCATGCTCCACAGGGATAGCCACTCAAAATCCCCAGCTTAGAAAGAGATTTAAAGGTAAGCCTGAACATGTGGTAAACTTAATGCAATTTATAGCCCAGGACATGCGGGAGTGGATGGCTAAACTAGGCTTTAGAACCATAGATGAAATGGTTGGTAGAATAGATAAAATTGAAGCCAAAAAGGCCGTTACCCATTGGAAGGCCCAGGGTATAGATTTATCAAACATACTATATGAGCCTAAATGTGTGAATACATCAACAAAATTTTGTAGTATAAAGCAAGACCATGGACTGGATAAAGCTTTAGATAACAAAACATTATTAAATCTATGTGAACCAGCCCTGGTAAAAGGTGAAAGGGTCAGCATTACTCTCCCCATAAAGAACACTAACCGTGTGGTGGGAACAATTGTAGGTAGTGAGTTAACTAAACGCTACGGGGAACTGGGGTTACCTGAAGATACCATAACCCTTAACTTTAAAGGATCCGCAGGACAAAGCTTTGGGGCATTTATACCAAGGGGTATGACACTCAATTTAGAGGGTGACTCCAATGACTACACAGGCAAAGGTCTGTCGGGGGGGAAAATTATTGTTTATCCTCCCAAAGAATCCACATTTAAAGCAGAAAAAAACATTATAGTGGGTAACGTCACCCTTTATGGTGCCACTGCAGGAGAAATGTATTTAAACGGTGTGGCAGGGGAAAGGTTTTGTGTTAGAAATAGTGGTGCCCATGCAGTTGTAGAAGGAGTTGGGGATCATGGCTGTGAATATATGACTGGTGGTCGTGTGGTTATACTGGGTACCACAGGTCGTAACTTCGCTGCGGGAATGTCTGGAGGTATTGCTTATGTATTGGATGAAGATGCTGGTTTTGATACCCGGTGCAATAAAGAAATGGTAAGCTTAGAACCCATAGAAGAATTAGAAGAAATAGAAGAGCTAAAGACATTGATTTCAAACCATGTAAAATACACAAAAAGTCCTAAGGCCAGTGAAATACTTAAGGACTGGGATTCTATGCTACCTAAATTTATCAAGGTAATTCCTAGGGATTATAAAAGGGTTTTAGCAGCTATAAAACGTGCAGAAAAATCAGGTCTAAGTGGAGACGATGCCCAAATGGCAGCCTTTGAAGAAAACAACCGCGACTTAGCACGGGTTGGCGGAAATTAATGGAGGAATGGTTATGGGTAAATCAACTGGATTTTTAGAGTACAGCCGAGAGGTTCCAAAGGATAGATCTCCTGAAGAAAGAATAAATGATTTTAATGAATTTCACTTACACCTGCCTGAAGAAAAATTAAAGCTACAGGGTGCCCGTTGTATGGATTGTGGGATACCGTTTTGTCATGTAGGAACCCTAGTAAACCATCTCTCTTTAGGGTGTCCCATAAATAATTTAATCCCAGAGTGGAATGATTTAGTCTATCAAGGATTGTGGCAAGAGGCCATTCAAAGGCTTCTAAAAACCAATAACTTCCCTGAATTCACAGGGCGGATTTATCCCACCTCCTGTGAAGGTTCATGTATACTGGGGATAGATTCTCCCCCTGTTACCATAAAAAATATAGAACTTGAAATTATTGAAAAAGCCTTTGCCCAAGGATGGATTAAGCCAAAACCCCCAGGGTTAAGAACAGGTAAAAGGGTGGCTGTGGTGGGTTCAGGGCCAGCTGGATTAGCATGTGCAGATCAGCTCAACAAAGCAGGACATGGGGTTACAGTTTTCGAAAGGGATGACCGCATAGGTGGTTTACTGATGTATGGTATTCCAAACATGAAGCTTGATAAAAAGATTGTACAGCGTAGGGTGGAGCTTATGAAGGCTGAAGGGGTAGAATTTATAACAAATACAGAGGTGGGTAAAGATTACCCTGTGGAAAAATTACACGAAGAATTTGACGCAGTGGTTTTATGTGGTGGTGCCACTAAGGCAAGGGATTTAGATGTGGAAGGTCGTGAAAGTAAAGGGGTACATTTGGCAATGGAATTTTTGTCTGAAAGTACCAAAAGTCTTTTGGGCTCCAGCCATAATGACGACAATCACATCCAGGCAAAGGGAAAAAATGTTATTGTTATTGGTGGGGGGGACACAGGGACAGATTGTGTGGGCACATCCATTCGTCAAGGGTGTAGCAGTGTAATCCAGTTTGAAATTTTACCACCCCTACCCATCACAAGGGCAGTGGATAACCCTTGGCCCCAATGGCCTAAAATTCATCGCAGTGATTATGGCCAAGAAGAAGCCAGCTTTTTATTTGGCAAAGATCCAAGGGAATACAATATCATGACAAAAAAGTTTGTTGCCGATGGTGATGGCTACCTAAAAGAGGTACACACTGTTAAGGTGGATTGGGTATTGGAGTCTGAGAGATTTGTTCCCAAGGAAATAAAGGGAACTGAAAAAGTATGGAAGGCCCAGTTGGTCTTGCTAGCCATGGGTTTTTTAGGACCAGAGGATAATCTTTTGACACAGCTGGGTGTTGAAAGGGATTTAAGGACAAATGTAAAATCCACCTATGGAGATTTTACAACTAATCTTAAGGGCGTATTTACAGCAGGTGATATGAGACGTGGACAAAGCTTAATAGTATGGGCCATAAATGAAGGAAGGGCCGCTGCTAGGGAATGTGACAAGTACTTGATGGGAGAAAGCTTACTACCATAGAAAAGAAACAAGGAAGTTTTACCTTCCTTGCTTTTTTACACAAATACCATGTCAACAATGGAGTTTAAAAACCCTATCCAGTTAACATTAAGCTCAATCCAGTAAACTATCAGTGCAAAGACTAAAGCAGGAAATTTATTAACAAGTGTTGCCCATAATGCTGAACGTCTATCTATGGCAATCAGTGGGAATAAGGCATCTCCATCTTGGGATATGGCATTGGCCAAGAGAGCAGAAAAGGGAACAAGTCCATTGGCAAAAAGTGTTACAAATATGATTTGAGGACCACAACCTGGAATAACCCCAACTGCCACACCGATAATTATTGCTATGAATCCAGTGGCCAGTAACCAGCTTTCAATAATTTGTTCACCTGCGGCATAATCTCCAGCACCGACACCAAGGGTAAAAAACTCATAGGCTAAAAAGCCTACAAATACCCACATGATAACAAAAGCTGTTTCTTGTGCGTTTTCTATAAAAGTCCTCTTCAGTGAATTGACCTTTGCTTCTTCAGCCTCAGGGGTGTCATCCCTGAGGAATTTTTTGCCTTTAAACACTAAGAAGATTGCCAAGGAAGTACCCAAAACCCCAATAATTTCACCTAGATTTGGGAGTATAAGCTCATTTATATCAATTTGCATTAAATCCATAATACCCAGTAATAGACCTACGGATATTAAAGACCAGAATAGATAATTAAAGAAGTTAGATCTTTTCTTTTCCACAGGTGTCATAGGTGGAGCCTTTATATCATTTTGATTACTTCTGGCACCCTTTAAGATTAGCATTCTTTCATCATACTTTTCCAATATTTTATCACCTAGGGATGTTAAATCAACTAAATACCCAGTAATTGTCCCAATAAAAAGGGCTAACCCACTCACCACTAGATAATGTAAGGGTTTTGTGGCAATTAGTACAAAGGCAGCATCTCCCATGGTGGCCATAAGTGTTGCCACAACTGTGCCAAAGGTAACACTTTTCTTAAAGAAAAGTGGCATAACAAAGATAGCTCCACCACAGCCAGGAGTTAGTCCCAAAACTCCACCGATAAGGGGTTGAAATCTCTTAGATTTTTCTATGGCAGCAAGAAATTTGCCAGACTTTCGAAAGTTTATATAACCAAAAAGTAGTAGTACAGCTCCCACAAAGGCTCCTACCTCAATAAAAGCTCCCTCCATACTATCAATGACTAATTCAATAATTTCCATAAACATGTATAAATACCTCCCACAATGATGTAATGTAAATTTTAGCCGCGGGAAAAAATTTTTCCTAAGGCTAATACATATTATGAGAGTGATTATCAGAAGTGATATGGATATTTGCCCATTTTTAATAGAAATATAAAATATGACAATGTGTTGTCTAGTTAAAGTGTTATAATGTGAGTTAGGTGATGTATATGAAAATCAACAGACTTATTGAAATTATTGTTACTTTACTTAATAAAAACAAAGTCACAGCAAAGGAACTGGCTGAAAAATTTGAAGTGTCCCAAAGGACCATCTATAGAGATATAGAAGATTTGTCAGTAGCAGGGGTACCTGTATATATGACCAAGGGAAAGGGAGGGGGGATTTTCCTAATGGAAGATTACTCCCTTGACAAAAGGATATTGTCCCAGTGGGACAAAGAGAGTTTGCTTTTGGCATTGAGAACCCTTCAGGCCACTGAGTTTCCTGGGGTTGAATCAGCTGTGGGAAAGATTAGTTCATTGCTAAGCGACACATCGGACCATTGGGTACAGGTGGATTTTACCCACTGGGGGAGTCCCCCAAATGAAAATCAGAAATTTAATTATTTAAGGCAAGCTATCTTAAATCGAATTACTATTAACTATGATTATTTAAACACACAAGGGGAAAAAATCAATAGAGATGTGGAACCAATGAAACTTATCTATAAAGGTAGAGCTTGGTATTTATTAGGTTTTTGTAGGAATAAAAAAGGTTACAGAGTTTTTCGCATTTCAAGGATAAAAAACTTAACCTTGTTATCAGAAGGATTTGAGCTAAGAAAAACAGAGAATGAGTTAAACATTGATTTTCAGGGTACTGGTAAAGAACTTGTAAAGCTAAAACTGAAGTTTCACCCTAGGGTTTTGCATCGTATATATGACGATTTCCCAGAGCAAAACATTACTTTTAAAGAAGGATTTTATTTAGTCGATGTAAGCTATCCAGAAGATGAATGGGTATATGGATTTATTCTATCCTACGGAAGAGATGTGGAGGTACTACAACCGTCACATATAAGGGGGATAATAATTACTAGAATGAAAGAAGCATTGGAGAATTATAAATTAATATGACAAACTGATGTCATATAGGTAAAGATAAAATTGTAATTAAAGGAGTGAGGACATGGAGAAAATTGATTACAAAAAGGTATATAAAGAGCTTTATAGTCAAAGTAGCACCAAAATTAGTATTTTAGATATACCAGAATTTAACTATCTGGCCATTGAGGGAAAAGGCGATCCCAACATATCCACAGATTATCAACAGGCGGTGGAAGCATTATATTCTTTATCCTACACCATGAAATTCATGGTAAAAAAAAGTGAGCTAAATACAGATTACTCAGTAATGCCTTTAGAAGGGTTGTGGTGGACTGACAATATGAAAGATTTTTCAGTCCACAATAAGGACATTTGGAAATGGAAAATGATGATTATGCAGCCTGAAATAATAACTAAAGGGCATGTGGATAAGACAATAGATGAAGTTACTAAGAAAAAAAGCTTGCCTGCATTAAGTAAAGTGAGGTTTATTACCTACAAAGAAGGTACTGTGGCTCAAATATTACACATAGGACCATATTCAGAAGAAGGGCCTACAATTGAAAAACTACATCAATTTATTTTTGATAATGGCTATGAACTAACGGGGCTGCACCACGAAATCTATCTATCTGACCCTAGGAAAGCTGCACCAGAAAAACTCAAAACCATCATCCGTCAACCAATAAGAAAGAAGTAGACTAGTCATGCGGTTCATAGAGGCAAAAACAATACTTTCAAGTTGGTCTAGTGGTGATGGTTGGTTTGGCAGTAATTACAATATGAACATCTACAAAGGTTGTAGCCACGGTTGTATATACTGTGATTCCCGCAGTGAGTGTTATAAGGTGGAAAATTTCGATGAGGTAAGGGGCAAAAAGGATGTATTGACCATATTAGAAAGAGAACTTAGAACCAAACGTAAAAAAGGTATGGTTTCCACAGGGGCGATGACAGATCCCTATAACCCACAAGAAAGTGTATATCAATTAACAAAGGGAGCATTAAAGCTTATCCATAAGTATGGCTACGGTGCCAGTGTTTTAACAAAATCTGATTTAGTGGTAAGGGATGTGGATATCTTAAATAAGATAAAAGAACATTCCCCTGTGGTTGTAAAATTCACCATAACGACATATGATGATGAACTGTGTAAACAAATTGAGCCAAGGGTTGTGGAATCATCCAAGCGTTTTGCCGCAATGAAATCTTTATCTCAAGGTGGGATTTTTACAGGGATTCATATGTGGCCAATACTACCCTATATAAATGACACTGATGAAAACATCAAGAATATAGTTAGAGCAGCTGCGGAAAATGGTGCAAAATTTGTCAGCTATTACTTCGGAGTAACCCTTAGACAAAATCAGCGGCTTTACTATTACCAACAACTGGATAAAATACTGCCTGGTGTAAAGGAAAAATACATAAAAACCTTTGGCCATAGCTACCAATGTATGTCCCCAAGAAGTAAACAGTTATGGAATGTATTTGAGCAAGAGTGTAAAATCAATGGATTACTCTATAAGATGTCAGATATAAGAAAAGCCATAAAGGAACCCTATGAAGCAAAACAGCTGACTTTGTTCTGATGTAGACAAGGGTAGACAAGGGGACGTTTCACCTGTCCATTACACCTGTCCATTAAACAGGTAGATGTCATGTCCGTTATCAAATTGATAAAAGGGGTATATAGTAATGAATGAGAGTATAGAATCTTTACACCAAGAATGGCTGTTCATCAGAGAATGCACAAAAAGTTTTATCAATAAATTAAGTGATGAAGAGCTTGATAAGATACTGCCAAGAAAAGGTCTTAATACAATTAGGAAGCACTTTGAGGAAATGATGGAGGTTCAAAAAGACTATATTATGGCAATCACAAATGGTAATATGGTCTTTAACTCAAAATCTGATTCAGAAGTTACAGGTAAAATGTCTAAAGAGGAAATATTAGTTACTATGGAAACGTTAGACAAGGATTTAATAAAAGTCTTATCAGAAATAGATACTACCCATAAGATCACTTGGTTTGGTCACGAGAAGTTCATAGCATTTCATCTTAGTGCATTAGTGGCCCACGAATCATTTCATATGGGCCAATTTGTTGCTTTTTGCTACACATTAGATCTTCCAATTCCAGAATATGTGATTAAGAATTGGGCTTTGTCTGGGAGATAGCAATAAGTTAATATTCCGAACATAAAAGTTTTTGCAGGAATATTAAACTCTTTGTGTAATTAATATTAGAGCAAAAATATGATGCATAGGGAGTAATAATATGTTCAACATAATCGCTTTTATGGGACCCAGTGGGTCAGGAAAATCAACACTACAAAAGGAGCTTGGCTATAGGCCCATTGTGACCTGGACATCTAGACCTAAAAGGGACAAGGAGGTCCATGGTAAAGACTATTTTTTCACCACCAGGGATGAGATTTTGAGGATGTTTAATGATGGCTTACTATTGGAATATACTGAGTATAATGGGAATCTTTATGGCATAGGGACTCAATACATAAATGAACTTATAGAAACAAAGCAAAAAGGTTCTATAGTTGTTGATGAAAATGGGGCAAGGCTCCTTAAGGAAAAATATAAGGGTAACATATTGCTAGTGGGAGTTACAGTACCCTATGAAGAATGTAAAGAAAGACTTAGCCGAAGGGAAGATAGCAATACAGAATCTAGGTTAAGGAATTTCGATAATGAAATAAGGGCACTAATGGAAATTAGTGATATTATTATCGCCAATACGTGTGCAAACTGGAAAAAGACAAAGGAGATAATCCAGATGCTCAAAGAAGGAAATAATTAAACCCTAGGTCCCTTCGACGGGCTTTTAAGCCTGTGCACCCTCCTAGGACAGCAGGGTCTCCCCTAAAACCCCAAATAAAGCGAGTATGGAATTTGTGATTTCATACTCTTTTTTATTTCCGTGAGGGTGGTGGGACCAGTAATAACGAAGATGGAGGTTTTTCAGGGGTTTTGAACGTTTCCCTTGTCTAATTAATTTAGCAACTACCTCTGAAAAATTGCATAGGATAGAATAAGGACAATTATGGGAGGTGCTGCTTGTGAGCAAATTTTTGCAGAATATCTATAAGCAATTGGTAATGTTAAAGCCACCAGAGTATAAAGATGGCTCATGTCTAGATGTGGTAAATAATATTTTTTTGCTATCAGATGAGAAGCTTTATAAACACATATTTAATGAGTTGGAGCCTGTTAGATGCTGTATACCTTATTATAAAGAGAAATCAAATATAGTCTATGGACTGATGGCTGGTACTGTGGAGGGGATATTGTTTTACCAGAAAAAATATAAGGCTTACTATACCTCAGAATCTTTATATAACCTCATATTAGCTGATCTTGAGGAAAGGCTAAAGGTTCAAAGTTTGGATGAAATAGCCATAAAGGACCCTGTGATGGTAGAGGATCCTATTGATGAAGGTAACTGCTTTGAATATGGATTATGTTGGGATTCCTTAGGCAAAAAAGAATCGAGCATTAACCCTAAAGGCAAAGTTGAATTTCAAGAGGGAGCATCATCAAAGGTAAAGTTATAGTGGTTAGAAATAAGGCACACTATACTTAAACCACCATTTAAGGCGCTTAGAAGAAAGCGCCTTTTTTACTAAGGGTTAAAAAATTCCCATTACATTAAAGGGAAATGCCAGATTATGTCGAATATACAAATCTTATACTATGA
>CAYYRM010000086.1:0-10120 GCA_964474005.1 uncultured Eubacteriales bacterium | reverse complement strand
AGCATTGCTTAGCAAAGACCCTTTAGCCATAACAGTATTTTTCAATATTATTACCCTGTAAAATTATCATTTGAAATTCCCCCAAGCTATAAGTAATTATAAAAATACTATAATTTATTTACACTTTATTGTCAAAAAGGAGGATTACAATGAAAGAAAAGATAGCTGCATTTCTATCAGTATTTAGTTCTTTTTTTGCCTTTATTTGTTGAATGGGGCCACTAATATTATTATCCCTCGGGGCGAGTGGATTAGCCATTACCATTTCAACAGTGTTTACTCCATATAGACCTGTTTTTGCCGTAATATCTGTTTTGCTATTGATGTTTACATATGGTAGATACGAAAAAAGCGGTGTAAAAAATAAAAAAACTGAAACAATGTTACTTATTACCACATTAATGGTACTGTTTTTCCTAATAGTGCCTGTGGTTTACCCACTTTTATTTAGGAGATGATTTTTTGAGTTTTTTAACGATAACTGGAAATTTAATGGAGGGTAGGTTTTTAGAAAGGCTAAACAGGTTTACTGCAAGGGTTTTAGTGGAGGGTGAGGAGCAGTTAGCCCATGTGCCCACATCGGGTCGACTTAGGGAGTTGTTGCTTCCAAATGCCGTAGTCCTTGTGAGGAAATGTCCTCAAAACCCTAAAAGAAAAACTTGTTTTGATTTACTGCAAGTGAAAACAGATACGGGTATCTGGGTCTCCCTTGATTCTTTGTTACCAAATAGATTTATGGAAAAACTATTAATAGACGGTGTCCTAGATGATTTTAAGAATATGCAAAGGGTTATGAGGGAAGTTAAGTATAATACCAGCAGGTTTGATTTATACACCATAGATGAAGATGGAAATCAAGGCTTTATTGAAGTGAAGTCAGTAACCTTGGTGGAAGATGGTGTTGCTAAATTTCCAGATGCCCCTTCATCCAGGGGGGCTAGGCACCTCTTAGAGTTAGTTGAAGCAGTAAAAGAGGGGTACCAAGCCTCTGTGGTTTTTATGGTACAAAGGGAAGATGCCAAAGGTTTTGAACCAAACTGGAAAACAGATGGTGAATTTAGCAATAATTTAAAAAATGCTGTTTCCAACGGAGTAAAACCCTTTGCTTACACCAGCACCATTACAGAACAAGGAATACTTTTAAGAAAAAAAATACCTGTTTTAATTTAGGAAGGGATATAAGTGGATAGAATCGTAGATGAATTGTTGCAGCATTTTACCATAGAAGAAATTATTGGCCTATTGAAGGTGGTATTAAGGATATCGCTAATTATCTTTATATCTGTGATAATATCAAAGGTACTGAGGGTGGCCATAAAAAAGGTTATATTAAGCCATAACATACACCCAGCCCAGGGAAAAACAATGGTATCAATCCTTCAATCGATGATAAAATATGTAATATCTTTTATTTCTGGGATGATGATTTTGATGGTCCTAGATATAGACATAACACCCATTTTAACCAGTGCTGGTATCGCAGGATTTGCCATAGGTTTTGGCTCCCAAAATTTAGTGCGAGATATATTAAGTGGTTTTTTCATAATATTTGAAGGTCAATTTCACGTGGGAGACTTTGTGGAAGTTAACGGTGGAAAGATAAGGGGCACCGTTGAAGAGATAGGGTTAAGGGTAACAAAAATAAGGGAATGGTCAATGAAACTAAATTATGTACCAAATGGTGAGATTCAACTGGTAAACAATTATTCCAGGGGCAAGATGCGACCCATTGTGGATGTAACGGTACCCTACCACGAAGACATCCAATATGTAACCCACGTATTACAAAGGGTTTGTGAAAATGTGACAAAGAGCCATAAGGACATATTAGTTGAAGGTCCAAGCATTTTAGGGATCACCGACATACAGGAAAAGGGTATTACCTTTACAATTTTGGCAGTCACCCTCCCAGATAGCTACTGGTACATAGGTAGAGAAATCAGGAAAACCATCTTAAATGAGTTCAGTAATTCTGGTGTTAAAGTTGCATACCCCCATCGCGTATTGGTGGAAGGGGAATACCATGGGAAATTTAAAGAGAATTTATCAAATAATAAAGTTTAGTCTTATTAAAGAAACTATCCCCTTCTTCTAAATTTAGACGGTAAATCCTAGATTTTAACTTTTTTTATCTAAACCCCTTGAAGGATTGGGAATATTTATATAAAATAGATGTAAGGTTTCTTATTTATTTTTAGCAGGACTATGTGAATAATTTATCTAATATTCCCCTACATGGATTCAACACTAACAAACTCCTGCAGGTAGATTGGCCTAATAACTAGTAAAGGAGAATTCCCATGAGAATTGAAGTGACATTTGGTTGTAATACAGGTACAGGGATACAGTTTAATTACAACTATCACCTATCTAAACTCATTTTGGAATCATTAGTGGGCAACAGGGGGGCTTTAAGGTTTAAGGGCAAACCCTTTAAACAGTATACTTACTCTCAACTGTATTTTACCGACTATAGGATATCAGATGGAAAAATAGTTACCCTAGGTGAGGATATACATTGGTATATTTCTTCCCCGAACCATTATTTTTTAGATGAGCTTGTGAAAGGTTTAACAAAAACTTGCTATTTTTACTTAGGAGATGCAGAGCTAGAATTTAAACATGCCAGAATATTGGAAGACCCTGATATTGGGGATGAGATTGAATTCACATGCATGTCTCCCATTACCATTTCCACCATGGGCAGAGGTGCTAGTAGAAACTACTACTGTAAAATAGAAGACAAGGCCTTTGGGGAAAATCTTCGTTATGACTTGGTTCAAAAATATTATTATTTGAACAATTCATTTCCAAAGGATGAAAGGTTAGAAATACTTTTTGATGGTGGATATATGGATAAAAAACAAAGGACCAGTAGGCTTATAGATTACAATGGTATTAAAATTTTAGGGTACATGGTTCCCTTTGTAATCAGGGGAAGTAGTGAGCTAATAAGAACAGGTTATGTTACTGGTTTTGGAGATCGCAATAATAATGGGTTTGGAATGGTAAAGGTTTGGCATAAGGAAAAATCCAGTTAAGTTTGTAGTAAGCACTGTTATATGGCAGTGCTTTTTTATTTTAGTTATGTTAGTATTATTTGGTTTTTTTATTTATACATTGTATAATAAATACTAGAACTGATGGAGGATATAATATTATGAGAAGTATAAGGAACTATTTTATAGCGGGCATAATTGTGCTTATTCCAGTTGTTGGCTCTGTACATATACTGGTGCTTCTATTCAACTATATAGATGGACTTGTGGCTGATTATTTGGCATTATTTAATCTAAGGCAAACCCCTGGGTTAGGATTATTTATACTATTGGTAATGGTATTTATATCAGGGGTATTGGCTAAAAACTTACTGGGTAGAAAAATAATTGATTATGGTGATAAAATCCTTTCAAAAATACCAGTACTAAAAAATATATATATGGCCATTAAGCAGGTATTGGATGCCTTTATGTCATCTGGTACAGCAGCATTTAAACAGGTTGCCCTGGTGGAATATCCCCGAAAAGGAAGCTATGTGTTAGGTTTTATAACTGGTGAGAATAAAGGTGAAATAAAAGCTAGAACCAAAGAGGATATAGTGAATATTTTCATACCCACCACACCAAATCCCACTTCTGGGATGCTGATTTTTGTGCCTAAAAAAGATGTAATAATAATGGATATGACGCCAGAGGAAGGTTTAAAACTTATTGTATCAGGTGGGGTTTTTGCACCACCTTTTAATGAAAGTAAATTTATAAGAGAGGGTGACTAACATGGATATATTAACTAAGTTAGGGGAGATAGTGGGACCTAACAACCTAAAAACCAATTTCCCACTAGCTGAATTTACAACTTTTAAGATTGGGGGACCTGCAGACTATTATATTACCCCTGAAAATGAGGAGCAAATCCTAGCCTTGGTGAAGCTTATAAAAGAAGAGGCTCTTCCAGTATTTGTTTTAGGAAGAGGCTCCAATATATTGGTGCCAGATGAAGGGATAAGGGGCATAGTTATAAACCTCTCAGAAAAATTTAATGATATCATTGTGGAAGGGGAAAGGATATATGCCCAAAGTGGGGCAGACCTTTCTGAGGTTAGTAAAGCAGCACTGAAGTATTCCCTAAGTGGCCTAGAGTTTGCCATTGGTATACCAGGTTCCATGGGTGGAGCTGTGTATATGAATGCAGGGGCTTATGGTGGTGAAATAAAAGATTGTATCCTAGAGGTTAAATTTATCCGAGATAATCAGATTATGACAGAAGTAAGTGATAATTTGGAATTCGGTTATAGAAAAAGTACATTCCAAAAGTATGGGGATATAGTACTTGGGGCATGGTTACAACTAAAAAAGGGCGACTATAATGAAATCAAAGCCATTATGGATGATCTCACCCAACGAAGAGAAGATAAACAACCACTTGAAATGCCCAGTGCAGGTTCGGTGTTTAAACGTCCCGAGGGGTATTTTGCAGGCAAACTAATTGAAGATACTGGGCTAAGGGGATTCAGTGTTGGGAATGTTCAGGTTTCGGAAAAACATTGTGGTTTCATCGTAAATAAAGGCGGAGCCACCGCAGAAGATGTAAAGAATTTAGTAAGTGAGATCCAAAGAAGGGTTAAAGAGAAGTTTGGGGTGGAGTTGGAACGGGAGATTCGCTATATATAGCAGTCTCTTGTCCTAATGAAAAGCATCCATATTCTTCGTTACTGCAAAGGCTCAGCCTCCAAAACAAAAAACCTCCTATAATTAGGAGGTTTTTTAAGCTTAGTTAATAGTTTTATCTTGAGGTAGCCATTCTCTTGATTTTAAATATCTGTGCATGCATTAGGCCCACTATAACTGCATAACCAACCATAATAATGATTTGTGCAGGGGCTCTCATCAGTAACAGGTCATTAAAGGGTCTATCCAATATTAAGGATAGCCCATAAGCTGTGATGGTTCCGCAAATTAGCTGAGTAATTACAACAGCTGTACCGTAAACAAAGGTATTTTTATTTTTAAACAAGTAAATCACAAAAAAAGGTATAACCCCATATAGGGTCTGGGCAATGAAAATATAGGGTGAAAAGGCTCCGTGGGAAATCATCATCATACCCAACAGGTCTGCCCCTGCACCCACCATGGCACCTAAAACAGGACCTAAAAGTATACTAGCTAGCATAATAGGGATAGGACCAAAACCCAGTCTAAGGGCTGAATATCCACCCAAAGGCACCATGATACTGGCCACCCTAGTTAACACAATACTGATTGCCATTAGCATGGCAGAAATGGCGATATCTTGAGTGCTTATGTTTTTGCTACGTGCTTTTAATTTCGATAACACAAAGGTGGTAACTGATAATACCAAAATTACCTTTAGCATTGAAGGCCATTGCTTAGCTAATCCCTGTAAAATTTCCATAAAAAAACCTCCTTATAGATGGATGGGCAGAATTATGCCAACCCGCAGAAAAGAAGGTATAAATATTAACCTTTTCCGAAGGTGACAGCGGACGCGATACCATACCGCAGGAAAAATCCTTTCGTCCTAGGGCGACATCCCATCCCTAAGCACTTGACGCATTGGTACCTACTCTGCCAATTTCTTGTATAAATTAATTATAACACTCTAAATACGTTTGTCTACATCTAGGGAAAGTTAATATAATCACAAGTACCACTAAGAAACTAGGTCTATTTTACCATAGGTTATTTATACAAAAACATTTTACAAATAAAGGATTTTGTCAAATTTTAGCGAATTAGATAAGTAAATAAAGGGATTTTAAGGGGTGTTAAAATGAAGTATTTCAAAATTTTTAACAAGAAAAAAAAGACATCGGTGCCTCCCCAGTTTATGGAGGAATACCCAAATGACACTCATGAAGAAACACCAAACCAGGGAAATGACACAATAGAAATGGAAGCTGAACTAACCATAGAAACTAACCACATTGATGAAAAAAACAAGGAAATTCATGACCTTCAAAGGAAATACTTAAACCTATACAAAAAAATGGAGGAGCAGGAGAACTATATCCAGGATATTCAGACATCTTTATTTGGAGTAAGGGATTACCTTTTACGTAACTTAGAAGAAAAAGAGGCTAAATATCTAAATCTTGATAATAATGTATCTTTGCTTGCTGAGAAGACCCGAGAGGATTTGGACAAAGGCAGAGCTGTATTTTCAGACAGTGTAAGTAAAATACATAAAGTCAGTGAAGAGGTGGACAAATCAGCAAACTTCATGGACAATCTTTCAGTGCAGACTGGAAAAATGGGCAAAACCTTAGAGTTTATAAGATCAATAGCAAATAGCACAAATCTACTTGCCTTAAATGCAGGGATAGAAGCCGCTAGGGTAGGGGAAATGGGCAGAGGATTCGCTGTTGTAGCTGAAGAAGTACGTAAACTGGCTGAAAACAGTAAAAAAAGAACTGAAGAAATCTATGATACCATAGACGGTATTCTATCTGAAACACAAATGGCTACTAACCTAGCCCATAAAAATAGGGAATCACTGGCTCATACAGCCACTTACGTACAGGAGGCAGGAGCAGAACTTGAAAAAATTACGGGGGATATTAAGTTGGTATCTGCCCAATCACTAAAAACAGATGATGATTTATTAAATTTAACAAGGAATATGAAGCAGGCCACATACATGTTAGAATATGTATTTATGGCAATAAATAACTTAAAAAACAGTATTGAAAATCAAAAAACACAGATTGGCCAAGTTTTATACAGCCTAAATGAAGATTTTCAATTTAGATCAATGGCAGATTTGTTTGGTGGTTTTTACATTTCCTTAAAAGAAGGAGACCGTAAGGGAGCCAATAAAGTTATCATGAAGGGTTTAGAAATGAATGTACCTGCCCAAGAGCTATTAAGCTCGGTGGTAGAGCGTTCTGTGATGGTTTTGGGTCAAGAACAGATCCATAGAATGGTTCCCTTATCAGAGATATATTTGAATGGAAAAATAGTTGAAGAGGCCATGGATGTTCTTATTCCACTGCTTCCTGAGAATAGACCATTATTGCCAACGCTGGTTATTGGTAATGCCTATGGTGATTACCATAACTTAGGAAGAAAAATTGTGGCCACTTTTTTAAAGTTAGCTGGCTTTAATGTGGTGGATCTAGGGTTAAGTGTGGACAACAAAAAATTTGTGGAGACAGCCATTGAACATGAGGCAAAACTTATATGTGTATCTTCACTAATTTTACATACCGCAAAGGAGATTTTAGAGATAAGAGAACTACTAATCAAGCATAATCGTGAAGATATCAAAATACTGGTGGGGGGAGCTCCCTTTAATATTGACAAGACTTTGGCTTATACCCTTGGTGCAGACAGAGCAGCTGAAAATGCCATTGAGGCAATAAAGGTTGCAAAGGAATTAACGGGTGTAATGGAAGGGGTGAAATAGATGAATTCTTTAGAACGAGTATTAGCCACCCTAAGTTTTCAGAAGGTGGATAGACCACCAGTGCTACCGGTAACCCTTTTACAGGGTGCTAAAGTTTTGGATATTGACTTGAAAAGCTATCAGAACAACGGTCAGTTAATGGCTAAGGGGCAGCTGGAGCTTTTAGATATCCTAGGGCATGATGGTGTCTATGGAATACCCCATGTGGTACAGGATGTACTACCTTGGGGAAGTCAGCTTACATTTTTTCCCGATGGCCCTCCTTCTGTGTCGAAAATGGTTATTAATGATTTTAGCCAGATATTGAACATGCAGATTCCAGACCCTTTAGAACATCCTTACTTACAAAATACCATTGAGTGTTTAGAAATATTAAACCTCTCTGTGGGTGGAAAAGTTCCTATTTTTGGTGCTTGTATAGCCCCATTTTCTTTACCAAGTATGTTAATGGGAACAGGACCTTTTATGTCCCTATTATTGGATGATGACGAAGTTAGGGACAAGTACTTCCCCGCATTGATGGATATGATGGTAAGTTTTGTTTCAAATTGGGCTAATATCCAACTAAAGGCAGGAGCCAATACTATAGTTTTAGCTGACGGGATAGCATCATCCACGGTTATAAGTAGACAATTATTTGAGAGATTTGCATTTCCATACATTAAGGAAGTTATAAGTAAAATACAAGGTCCAGTTGTATATGAAGGTGTGGGAGCAGTGGAGCCTTTCTTAGATTTAATTGTGGACAGTGGAGCTAAAGTTGCCATATTGGACTATACTGACAACCTAGGAAAATGTGCAGAAATAGCTAAAGATAAAATTGTTTTGATGGGCAATTTAAATAATATCCAGTTGAGGATTTGGAGTGCTTTAAAGACACAGCTTGAAACTAAAAGGGCATTGGATACCATGTACAACTATAATGGTTTTATTTTAAGTACTCAAGGGCCAGAGATTCCCTATGATACACCAATGGACAATATAAAGACAATGATAGAGACGGTGAAAAACTATAGATAAAACAAAGGGACTGCCCAATTTAGGGCAATCCCTTGTTACTCTTCACTACCTTCACTAACATGCATGATTTCCAAAAATATTTTATCTATCAAGGAGCTGTAATCCCCTTTTCCTTTAAATCCTGCAAAATACTGATCACCCCAGAAGTTTTCAATAACCATATCTTGGGATGCTTTTTTAACGATATCATATGCATTGTGATTGGTTAAGCATTGGTTGGATTTAACAAGCCTTAAGTGAATCCAATCCGCCTCTTTAAAACAAACCAAGGCTAGGTCAGTGCCAAGCTCCAAAAACATAGTGGCAACATAATAAAGGAAGTTTTTATCTGGCTGACAATAAACCAATACACAATCAGGGAATTCAAAGACCTTCCCCGCTGTGGCAGCCTTTAGTTTTTGAACCTTAGCCATTTTAGTGCTTAGCTTAAAGGTATTTAGCACTGTGCTATAACCAATATTGCCATCTTGCAATATAGTTCCCAAGTCAACAATGGCCTTATTGGAAGCCTTTGTAAGTCCAACGGTATCTCCTAATATACCAGCAGCTAAAGATAGTGCCACTGCAGGTGTTAAATTAACACCCATTTCCTTGTACAGGTAATATACCAATTGGCAAGTGGAATCCACAAGCTTATAGATATGAGCAGCACTTTTTTCTACCAGGAGATTATTTTTATGGTGGTCAATGACAATAAAGGGAGTGGAGTCCAAATCAATATTTGGTAATTGCTGACTATCTGCAGTATCCACCACGATTATTAAATCATAATCATTAGAATTAGGATTAACATCCACATTGGCAGCAAGTTTGTTTATAAGTTCCATCGCATGTTCTGAGACCCTTTGGGGTACAAAAAGATTACCCTTAGTAAGCTCAGCCATGGCAAAGCCTGCTCCAATGGCATCATTGTCTGCATCATCATGACATAAAACCAAAATATTTTTTCCTTTATACTGGTTTAAAATCTCAATAAATTCTCTCACATTACACCACCTGTACTTTGTGGTTTATAACCTATATAATTTATGGTATCATAAACTAAAGATTTTGTCTTTATTTTTTTATTTGAAAGGAACGCATAAGGCGTTAAGGGGTGAGTTTTTATGTTAAAGAAAATATTTATTGTCTTCATGGCTTTGGCATGGTTAGCTGTCATTGCATGGTTTAGTTTACAACCAAAGCTACCCATAGATGCCACAAGCAGGGCAAAGTGGGCTCTGGCCCAGGTAGAAAAAAGATATACTGTGGATGGTGTTAAACAGGCCATAACCAATAGATCCCGCTTTATAAAACCCATTGTTGGAACTTTTTTTCGATTTTATAATCAAAGCTATGCCAATGACAGTAGGACTTTTAATTTTATTGTTAGAAAAATAGGTCATTTTACTGTGTACTTTTTCCTAGGCATATTCCTTTTTGGCACTGTAAGTCTCTTTTCAAAATCTCCCCATCCATGGACATTATTAATAGGGCTTTTACTGGCACTTTTTGACGAACTCAACCAGTTTTACAGTGCCAACAGAGTGGCTATGATTCAAGATGTTTTGGTAGATTTTGCAGGCATACTAGCAGCGGTGATTTTTGTTAGCTTTATTTCACTTATTTATGGTCTAATTAAAAAGAAGTTCTTCAGGAAAAAGACCATCAAAGAAGGGATATTTGAAGCTTAGTA
>CAYYRM010000085.1:0-10151 GCA_964474005.1 uncultured Eubacteriales bacterium | reverse complement strand
ATATTAGATACATTAAATAACTGGGAAATTTCTGCTGAAGAAGCGGTACAACTTTTAAAAAATTATAACTAATTATAAATAAAAAAAGGGGGAAGAGTGAAGTGGCTGAAGAGAAAAGATTGATATTGGAAATGTTAAAGGATGGTAAAATCAGTAGTGAGGAAGCCAAAGAGCTTTTGGCAGTTTTAGGGGAAGAAGAGAGCAATGACGAAAGTGATAATGGTGCAGAGTACCAACATCAAAATACAAGCCATGATAACCATGAAAATGAATCAGGTTGGAGCTTTTTCAGTGGATTAAAGGATTTACTGAGCTTTAACGCCTTAACGGGACCCACCCATGAGTTCGTTGAAGAATATACCCATATATTTACCTCAGATAAAGTCATAGCAGACATCAAAACCAGAAGTGGAAGCGTTAAAATAAAGGGCTGGGACAAAGAAGAATGCTTCATCAAAGTTATCAAAAAGATTAAAGGAATAGCTCCAGAAAGCAAAGCAAGGGATTTCGCTCAATCCTATAACGTACTTAGATTAGAAAACAGTTCCATAGAAACTGAGGATTACAAAAATAAACACCTAAATGTCAGCTATGAGATTAACCTACCTAAATCCAAAATATTGAATCTAAAAACCAGTTCTGTTAATGGTAAGGTTGAATTAAAAGATATAACCATAGATCAGTGTAGATTGAACTCAGTGAACGGGAAAACCCTTGTGGAAGAAGTAAAAGGGGATAGCATAAAGGTATCAGGGGTAAATGGAGTAATAGACATAAATGGCGATTTCGCCAATATAACCTGTAGCACAGTCAATGGTAAGATTGTGGTCAAAGACTCAAATGTAGAAGAAGGGTCAGTGAAGCTTTCAACGGTTAATGGGCCAATTAAAATTGAGTTACCCAGTGGGGCCAGTGGAGTTAGGGTTAAAAGCAGTTCAGTAAATGGAAGGTGCAATGTGGAGCATAAAAACCTTCGTATAACTTCACAGTCTGGCAAATACACAAACAAAAGGATTGAGGCTCAGTCCGATGGAGAAATTAAAAGAAGTTATGACATAAGTGCTGTTAACGGAACATTAACAGTCACCGAATTAGTATAAGGAGGTTAATGAAATGGAGCAAATTATAGACTTTTTAAAAATCCCCCAAGTGGGTATGGCAATATTCATTTTGGTTTTAGTTGCCTTATTTCTAAACTTTTTAACGAAAATATATCTTATAAAAGCTGGCATTTACAAAAGGGTGCACAAACAAAAGAGAATTGACTGGGAAAAATTAAAAGCTGGAGTGTTTTTAGTTGGATTCGGTGGATTATTTGTGGCGAGCTTCAAGTACGGTTGGGGATTTGGAGGGACAATATTGGCGATAATTATTTTTATCGGTGCCACACAAATTCTATCAAGTCTATTTCTAAGCCGTAGGAGCTGGAAAAGCTACAAATATTGGGATTAGGGGTGGTAAGCAATGCAAACCATGGAAAAAGTATTTGATGTTGGTTTTCAATCAACCATAGATATATCATTAGACAAGGGTAAAGTGGAGGTTTGGGGTTGGGATAATCCTTCATGTAAACTAGTGGTAGATAGCCCAAGTTCCTTTGAAATGGAACATAATTTATCCCATGATTATCTTCAGATTTCCCTAGCAAAGGGTGAAAAGAATATTCAGTTATATATTCCAAAACACAGCAAGCTACTTTTAGATGGCAGTTATATAGATACCAGCATAGCCAATTTCCAGGGCAATATTGTATTGGATATGAGCAAAGGCAATTTAAAGCTATCAAATATTGATGGTAAAGCTGTCATCGATATAGAAAAAGGGGATATTGAACTGGAAAATGTGAAGGGGAAATGTTTCATAGATAAGGGGACTGGCGATATTAGGGCATTTAAAGTTTCAGGATCCTTTAAAATCGACAGTGGCCACGGGGATATGGAATTGATTTCCCTAGATGGTGATAATGAAATAGAAAATGGCCGTGGGGACGTTGTATTAAAAGACAGTTCAGGTAATTTAAACTTATATTGTGGCAGAGGCAATTTGCTTATGGATAAATGTACATTCAAACGTTTAGCCATTGAAGGGGAAGGGAAAACTGACTTAAGGTTATCAAGTGAGCAAGAGGGAGTATGGAATATATCAAGGGTGGGTAGCTATGACATATCAGTTCCTGTAAGTGCTCAGATAGACTTCAAAATAGAATGTTCATCCTTAGATAATAGTGTCCCAGGTCTTAGCTTCAATGTAAATGACGGTATTTATAAAGGATCCATGGGTTTCAACACCCAAAGTACCGTTTACATTGAAGATGCCAAGAATGTAAATATGGTAAAGGGCTCAAGTCAAAATGTAATAAACATAGAGGTTATTCAAGAAGATGAAAAAGAAACCCTTAGAATATTAGAAATGCTAAAACAAGGAATTATTACATTGGACCAAGCCAATGAACTGATAGAGGCCCTAGAGGGTAAGGAATATAAGGAGGTGGCCAATGATGAGTGATGAAAAATTACAGGTGTTAAAAATGATTGAAGAGGGTAAAATCACCGCTGAAGAGGGTGTTAAGCTTCTATCAGCTGTGGAAAGTGATAATAAAGTGGAAGTAAACAAAAACGTAAAGTATTTAATAGTGAAAGTAGAAGATTTAAATACTGGAAGAAAAAAGGCGAATGTGAAAATACCTTTCTTCTTAGTTAACTTTGGACTTAAATTCATCCCTTCAGAAGCTAAGGGGATAACACAGCAGGAAATTGACCATATCCTCCATATGGCTAAAACAGGAAATACAGGGGAAGTATTAGAAGTAATTGATGAGGATGATAATATAAGAGTAAAAATATGGTTAGAATAGGGGGATAACAATGTCTGAGAATGAAAGGCTGAAAGTGTTACAACTGATTAGAGACGGTAAGATATCCCCCGAGGAAGGGTTAGAACTACTGTCAGTTTTACAAAACACTGAAGAAAAAACAAATGAAGAAGACATACAGGAAATTAAGATAGACTTTGGGGGTCAAGAAAGCCGTGAAGGTGATATAGCAAGACAGCTGGGGATAAAGGTAGAAAGGCCTAACGGTAAAAATGTCGATATAAACATACCTGCAGGGTTTGTTAAATTCTTCTCAGGTATCGGCAGATCAAATGTAAAAATCGATGATGAATATATAGATGTTGATGAATGGTGGGATAAGCAAGAATCAGGGTATAAAGGGATATTGTTGGAAAAGACCACTAAGTCTGGGAAAAGAGTTAAAATTGAATTGAAATAAAAGGGTTAGGCTATGCCTAATCCTTTTATCTTACAGGTCATTAAACACATAAATGGAATACAATATAGTAATATTTCCAGAAGGGAGGAATTAACATGATTAACCTAAAATATAAAGTCTTGAATTGTGACCAAGTACCTATGGAGTTTTACCAAATTTCACAAACTTTTAGAGATAAAGGTGGTGAAATTTATAAGGTGATGGATGGAAAAACTTATATCTATATCTCTTTAGGGTCTAGAAATACTGGGGGATATGGAGTGGAAATTACTGGGTTAAATGTAAGCAGTGGAGAAGTGACAATTTCCTATAAAGAAATATCACCTATGCCCAGAAGTATGGTAATACAAGCAATCACGTACCCAGATATTTACTTGCAACTAGAGGGGGAGTACGTAATAAATTTCCAAAAATCATAATGTACAATTAACTGGATATAAGAAATATTTATTTTTGTATTGACACAAGTTTTATAAGTCACTATAATAACAAATATCAAGTCAGCTTCATAAAATCTCAACTAAATATCAAATCCAAAGACGGGGAAAAGTACGTAGAGGAATTAGTTATCAGCGAGCTAGAGTTGGTGTAAGTCTAGTAACTGCCTATACCGAAAACGCACCCCAGAGGATTCTTTCCGAAGAAAGCTAAGTTAGCAATGTAGGAAAGGACGGTACACCACCGTTATAGGTTTGAGCGGGTAGGATTATGTCCTACCAACTAGAGTGGCAACGCGGGAATAATCTCGTCTCTTATCCAAAAGGGACGAGTTTTTTTATTACCTAAAAACAAAAAAAGATGTAATATATTTAACAAGCTGACAATAGAATTAAAGTAAAGCGCTAAAGCGATAAATAACTAAAGGATTGCATACCCTTAGCCACACCTTCACAGTTTGAAGCAATTAAAGCAGGTCAAGAAAATCTAAAATCCTTAACACGGACCTACACAGTTAAAGATCAGTTCCCAAGCACTTAAAGCAGGTCCACAGTTTTATTAATAAAAAATAAAGATTTAACAGCGAGACCCACAAAAAGAGCAGAAATGAAACAGTGTTAAAGGTTTTAAGAAATCTAAAATCCTTAACACGGACCTTCACAGTTTGAAAATCAGTTCCTAAGCAATTGAAGCAGGTCCACAGTCTTAATTTATAAAAAAATAAGAATTTAACAGTGAGACCCACAAAAAGAGCAAACATGAAACAGTGTCAGAGGTTTTAAGACCCAGA
Organism: uncultured Eubacteriales bacterium; assembly: GCA_964474005.1. Lineage (GTDB taxonomy): Bacteria > Bacillota > Proteinivoracia > Proteinivoracales > Proteinivoracaceae > Alkalicella. The sequence continues at coordinate 5,651 of CAYYRM010000085.1, read as the reverse complement.
TAAAAACTAAATATCAAATCCAAAGACGGGGAAAAGTACGTAGAGGAGTTAGTTATCAGCGAGCTAGAGTTGGTGTGAGTCTAGCAACTGCCTATACCGAAAACGCACCCCAGAGGATTCTTTCCGAAGAAAGCTAAAGGTAGCAATGTAGGAAAGGACGGTACACCACCGATAAAGGTTTGAGCGGGTAGGATTATGTCCTACCAACTAGAGTGGCAACGCGGGAACAATCTCGTCTCTTATCCAAAAGGGACGAGTTTTTTTATTACCTAAAAATATTAAAGAATTAAATATCAAAAATCCTTAATACGGTATTACACAGTATAAAAATAAAGATTTAACAGCGTAACCCACAAAAAGAGCAAATTTAGAACAGCGTCAAAGGTTTTAAGAAATCTAAAATCCTAACACGGTATTACACAGTTAAAAATCAGTTCCCATGCACTTAGAGGAGGTCCACTGCTTTATATTTTGTAAATAAAGGACAGCGAGACCCACAAAAGAGCAAATTTAAAACAGCGTCAAAGGTTTTAAGAATCTAAAACCCTTAACACGGTATTACACAGTTAAAAATCAGTTCCCAAGCACTAAAGCAGGTTCAAGGTTTTATTAACAAAAAATAAAGAATTAACAGCGACCCACAAAAAGAACAGAGATGAAACAGTGTCAGAGGTTTTAAAAATAAAGATTTAACAGCGAGACCCACAAAAAGAGCAAATTTAGAACAGCGTCAAAGGTTTTAATAGAATTTAAAGGTCTAACAGCGAGACCCACAAAAAGAACAGAGATGAAACAGTGTCAAAGGTTTTAATAGAGTTTAAAGGTTTTAAGATAAGGAGGTGAGGTTATACAGCGGGTGTGTTTTCCTACAACAACTACTGAAAGTTCATATAAAAAAACAAAAAAGGAGAGAACCAAAATGAAAAAATTAGGAATTAAATCATTAATCTTAGTGCTTGTGGCAGCCTTATTCTTAAGTGCCTGTTCCACAGGTGAAGAAGTACCAAAGGAAACAGTATTAAAAATCGCTTTAGAAGCTGAACCAACTTCTTTAGATCCATTAAATGCAACTGATGCAGTGGCCTCTGTGGTAAACAGAACAATCTTTGAAAGCTTATTGCAATTTGACATCAACGGTAAAATAGTACCATTTCTGGCGAAGGAATTCTCTTTCAATGAAGATGCTACCCAAATCAAATTTGTATTAAATCAAGGTATAAAATTCCATGATGGTAGTGAGTTAACTGCAGAAGTAGTAAAAGAAAACCTCTTATTTGTAATCAATCCAGATAACAAAATGGCTAGAAGAGGATTCTTCAACTTCATCAAGGAAATAGAAATCGTCAATGACTACGAAGTAATTATTCATTCTAAGTCTTCAAATGCATCCATGGCTGCAATATTTGCATCAACCAGTGCAGGGATAAAATCATTGAATGAGCTTCAAAAGAAAATCGAAGACCCAAACTATAACCTAGATAGAAATCCAGTGGGTACAGGACCTTTCAAATTTGTTGAGTGGAGAGATGGTCAACACATACTTCTAGAGCAAAACCTAGAATACTGGAATGAAGCAAACAAAGCAAAAGTAGAAAATCTACAATTCTTCCCTGTATCTGAAGCAAGCACAAGGGTAAACATGCTAAAGGCCAATGAAATCCACTATGTAGTAACACTGCCTACAGGTGAAGCAGATGCCCTTGATCAAAACTCAAACATCAAGGTATTATCAGGTCCATCAAACACCCAGTTCTACATCGGTATCAACCTACAAGAAGAAAAATACCAAGACATCAACGTACGTCATGCCATGAACCACGCAATTAACAAAGACCAAATCATTGCTCAAATCATCGATGGTTACGGTAGAATTGCAGATTCCTCAATAGCCCCAGGGGTATATGGTCACAGTGCCCAAACAATTTATGAGTATGATGTAAATAAAGCCAAAGAACTTATGGCAGAAGCTGGCTACCCAAATGGCTTTAAAGCAACCCTATGGACAAGAAACTCCACAGAGTTTATCGATATTGCAGAGTTCGTTGCAATTCAACTGGCTGAGATTGGTATTGAAGTAAGTATCGAGCCATATGAAAGTGGTACACTATTCGATATGCTTGATGCAGGAGATCAAGGTACTGACTTGTGGATCGGTCGTTGGTCAGTGGGCTCAGGTGAAGCAGATCTTGGTTTAAGACCTAACTTCTACTCAGACAGAATACCACCAGCATTTAATAATTCAGGTTTCTATGTAAGTGAAGAAGTAGATAACCTATTAGATACCGCGCTGGCCACAGCGGATATTAACCAAAGACTACAGATTTACAAAGAAGTACAACAGGTTATATACAACGACGCACCATGGGTATTCTTATACACCATAGATGCAGTGGCTGCTCACAGTGCCAAGGTGGATGGAATTGTACTAATGAAAGACGGATCAGTAAATCTAAACCAAGCTTTCTTCAAGTAATATAAGTATAGGGTCCAAATGGACCCTATACCCTTTAAAAACATCAGGGAAGGAGAAGGTAAATGTTCACATATATTTTAAGACGTATCCTAGCGATGATACCAATACTTCTGTTAGTATCTATTATAGCTTTCCTGTTTGTTCATCTGACCCCTGGTGACCCCATAAGGATTATGTATGGCTCAGAGTTGGATAAAGAAACATACGAGGAGATCAAAGAACGAGAAGGCTTCAACGATCCTCTAATAATCCAATATGGTAGGTATATGGGTAAGGTATTACAGGGTGATTTTGGAACATCTTATAGGACAAAGTCAAAGGTATCAGAAGAAATCAGTAGAAGGGCAGGTTACACATTCAACTTAGCCATTGTCAGTATGGTTTGGGCCATAGTATTAGGCCTAGGGGTTGGAATAATTTCTGCAGTAAAACGTAACTCCCTTTGGGATAGATTCAGCATGGTCACATCCATTACAGCAGTAAGTATGCCATCCTTTTGGCTAGGACTAGTACTAATGCAAATTTTCGCAGTGAGCCTCGGTTGGCTACCCACCAGCGGCAGTGGTACATTTAAGCATATGATAATCCCCTCTTTGGTTTTGGGCTCAGGGGTGGCAGCGGTAATAGCCAGATTTACTCGCTCAAGCCTACTGGAGACCATGAAGGAAGACTATATCAGAACAGCCAGGGCCAAGGGTCAGCAAAAATGGAAAGTAATTTGGAAGCATGCCCTAAGAAATGCCCTTATTCCTGTGGTCACAATGACAGGCCTACAATTTGGATTTCTAATTGGTGGAGCAGTGGTTGTGGAACAGGTTTTCGCATGGCCAGGTTTAGGAACATACTTGGTAGACTCAATTTTAGTGAGGGATTACCCAGTGGTTCAGGCCCTTATAATGTTATTTTCCCTTCAGTTTCTTGTGGTTAACCTGGTGGTTGACTTAACCTATGCATATCTAAATCCACAAATAAGGTTTGATTAGGGGGTAAAAAAGATGAAAAACAGCTATTCACCTGTAAAAGAGTTCATAAAAAAGTTTACAAAGCAAACAATGGCAATGGCCTCATTAGTTGTTATAGTAGCAATAGTTCTAATTGCAGTACTTTCCCCCTATTTTGTACCCTATGACCCCATTATCCCTGTAACAAATCAGTATCAACAAAAGGGATTAGATATTGAGCATTTAACAACAACCAATATATCTTACAAAGTAATGTTAAGTGATGGCTCCATTGAGTATCTCCTGGGAGATATCCCAACGGTGGACAGTGTAAACCGTAGGGTAGCTGCGGCTAGAGCCATAAGAAACAATGTTATTACAACTGCAGTAACCATGGGTGAGACCTATGTTAAGGTTTCCCAAAACAATGTCACAAGCCTAATAGGTGTAACTGTTACAAAAGGGGTTTTAGATGGGCATATAATAACATCATTGATAACAAATCAACCTCAAAACTATTTATACCTCAATGAGAAATTTTCCATAAATATCACAGCTTTATTATCTGATGAAAGTCTATTAACACAGCTTCCTGAGATACAAGAACTTGCTTTCGCCATGGAACAGCTAAAAGGCACCCAAAACACCAATGGAGGTTGGGGTAGTACAGAGCAAGGGACATTAGATCTGACATTTACATCCCTTAATCCACAAATAGCAACGGTAAATCAACAAGGTATTGTAACTGCAATACAACAAGGTGTAGCACTAATCCAAGTAAGCTTAGGGGATTTACAAACAATAGTTCAAATTCCTGTGGAAACAACAGACTACCAACCAGTTCCCGTAGCATTTATTTTCAATAAAAGTGAAGTTGAACTAATAGATATTTATAAACATCAACCACCATCATCATTACACTGGTTTGGTACTGACCACCAAAACAGGGATATCTTTAGTAGAATAATGGTGGGAACAAGACAGACCCTTATAATTGGATTTTTGTCTGTGGCCATAGGTACAATAATAGGAACTGCCTTAGGCTTAATTGCTGGGTACTATGGTGGTATAATCGATTCTTTATTAACAAGATTTTGTGATGTATTACTGGCATTCCCAGGTATATTGTTGGCCATTGCCGTTATAGCCATACTAGGGCCAGGTATTTATAATATAATCTTCGCAGTATCGGTTTTCACAGTGCCAATCTTTATTAGAATCGTAAGGGCAAGCACATTATCGTTAAAGAATATGACCTATGTGGAAGCTGCAAAATCCATGGGTGTTAAGGATTATGTGATAATTTTTAGACATATCTTCCCAGGAACCTTATCAGTGGTAATCGTTTATTTTTCAATGCGTATAGGTACAGCTATTCTCATCGGTGCATCCCTTAGCTATTTAGGATTAGGTGGAGATATAACTGCACCTGAGTGGGGAGCAATGCTAAATGCCGCCAAAAATAGCAGTAGAAATGTATTTCATCCCACTTTATTTCCAGGTCTTGCAATAGTATTAACTGTACTGGCATTTAACCTACTAGGTGATGGGCTAAGGGACGCCCTAGACCCTAAGATTAAAGATTAACCTAAGGAGGGCTAAATTTTGACTGAAAAAATATTAGAAGTTAAAGATCTCAAAATAGATTTTGCCCAAGAAAAGGGTAAAGTTAAGGTGGTAGACGGCATCTCATTTGATATTTACCCAGGTGAAACCTTAGGACTAGTGGGGGAATCTGGTTGTGGCAAAAGCGTCACATCCCTTTCCATAATGGGATTACTGGATACAACCCCAGGAAAGGTAAGCGGAGGGAAAATCTGTTATAAAGGTGAAAACCTCTTAGATAAAGACGATAATGCCATGGCAAAAATCAGAGGAAATGAAATTTCAATGATTTTTCAAGAGCCAATGACATCACTGAACCCTGTACTAACAATTGGTGAACAAATAGATGAAGTCCTATCAATTCATCGAAAAAATCTAAATAAAATACAAAAGAAAGACATCTCAATTGAGATGCTTAATAAAGTAAAGATTCCTAGACCAGATGAAGTTTACAAAAGCTTCCCCCACGAGCTTTCAGGGGGTATGCGACAAAGGGTAATGATAGCAATTGCCCTAGCATGTGAGCCCAAACTACTGATAGCAGATGAACCCACAACTGCCCTAGATGTAACAATTCAAGCCCAAATCCTAGACTTAATGGGTAAACTAAAGGAAGAAACAAAAACAGCCAC
>CAYYRM010000084.1:0-10228 GCA_964474005.1 uncultured Eubacteriales bacterium | reverse complement strand
GTTTGGTTTCCTTTGGCTCATTGTCACGGAGTTGATTCTCCAAAGCCTCTGACATGATCTGTATTATTCTTTCTGAATTCATATTTGTAGCTCCTTTTTTATATACATCTTAGTTATATCAATTATCTTTTTATCATCTTCTTTTATGATATCCATCATTTTATCTGTTATTATATGGAAAAGTAATAAACCTGCCTTCACCCTTTCTTTTAAGGGGCAAGGCATTACTCCAAAAACCATAGATGAAAGTTCTGTTAATTGTTGATCCCCTTCAAATGTGCTAATTACTTGACTATATAAGTCATTTTCACTATCCAATAGGATACCCCTTTGTAGTTTTACGATATTGAAAAGACCGTGGGATAATCCAAAAACACCGTTTAGCATCAACCCTGTATCTTCGGTCAATAATCCATTTAATGATTTGTTAACTTCTTCAACCCACGATACCAATTCTCGGCTAAATTCCTCATTAGCCTTACTTTGAAGGTTTTCATCCCAGCAAAAATTACCTGCTCTATCTTTTACTTCGGTCAAATAATATGCAGGGTCCCATAGGACCTGAAGATTGGCTAACCCTTTTATGTACAAGGTGGCTTTCACTGGGTCAATGAAACAATTTTCAAGTTCCTCCATGGTAATATAGCTTGTTACCACATATTTTCCCTCAATCATCTGGATATCCACTGGACAAAGATCCACTTTATTACCCACTATACAAAGAATATCTATATCACTATATTTTAAGGCAGTGCCCCTGGCATGGCTTCCTGTTAAGCCTATTGATATGACACTGTCTTTATCTATTTGTTCTAATATCTTAGGGATTATATTTTCAAGCATGAAATTTCCACCTCCATGTTTTCAGGGTTTACGATATTATTCCCTCATATCCCTTCAACTAATATACACTTTTTAAAATTTCAGTTATAGTGTTTATTCTTTATCAATTTTAGTTAATCCTGCATTTATATTATTTTTTTATGGTCATTACCATTATTTAGTTACTGAAACACGAAAAAGACCTGCTACATTAGCATAGCAGGTCTTCGGCTACTTCCACAAGGACTTATCTCCACCTAAACCAACACTTAAAGCATACACAACTATCACTAACCCCATAAAAAAAGCTGTCTTTATGTTAGAAAACCACGTGAAAAAATTGTTTAGAACCCCTAGTAAAATAAAGGAAGTTCCTAAAATCATTGAGTTGAAGCCAATCCACTCCATTAAGATCTCACGCTTTTCCAATGTATCATAATTATCATCTTCCAGCTCTATGATTACTTTTTTGGATAACACAAAACCCAGTACTAGTATAAAACTTCCCATGCCCAGTAAAACTAAAGCAAACATAAACCAACCCCCTTATGTACAATAAAATTCTTACAACATCTATATGATGTAAATTTAAAAAATAAGACAGTTTATTGTACATGGGTGAAAATTTATACCATATTTATGGATAAACCCCTATTTGGGGTTATTTCTTTTACCTCTTTTTTTACTTCCTAAACCTTTACCCCTAAAACCACCTGAATCTTTCCCCCTATAACCAGCACTTCTTTTCTTAGTATGCCCAGCTTTCCAGTCTTTGTCATCCCTTGGTTTTCCCCTATCCTTTAGCTTTTTTTCCTCAGCCTTTGCATCCACCTTAGGTGAACTGTGTTTAGCTATTCTAGAGTTTATTCCCCTTTCTATTATATCTAAATCTTGTCTATCCTTAGGTGCAACCAATGTAATGGCAATTCCCCTATCTCCTGCCCTTCCAGTTCTTCCAATCCTGTGAATATAACTTTCAACATCATGGGGGATATCATAATTAAAGACATGGGTAACTCCTTCAATATCTAGTCCCCTAGCTGCCACATCTGTGGCCACCAAGAACTGAATCTTGGCATCTCTAAATTTAGCCATTACTTGTTCTCTTTTTCCTTGGGATAGGTCTCCATGCAATTCATCTGAATTATAACCATTTTGAATGAGGGCAGAGTTTAATGTGCTAGCCCTTCTTTTAGTACGACAAAAAATCATTGCCAAAAAGGGCCTATATTCATCCAATAGTTTAAAAAGGGTTGCTTGTTTAGTCCTATCTGTTACCTCAATAACCCTTTGTTCTATTTCTTCTAAGGTTATATTGCTACCCTTTACCTCTACTGTTATTGGATTTGTCATATAACCCTTAGCAAGTTTTTGTACCTGTTTTGGCATTGTGGCAGAAAAAAGCATTGATTGCCGTTTTTTCGGTGTGGAGCTAATTATTCTTTCTACCTCTGGCAGAAAACCCATATGTAACATCTGATCAGCTTCATCTAGGACTAACATAGATGTTTTGGATATATCAATGGTTCCTCTACTTATATGATCTATAAGTCGACCGGGGGTACAAATTACCATATGCATAGGCCCTTTCAGCTTCTTTACTTGCTTCTCCACATCTTGACCGCCATAAACAGCAAGGACATTCAAATACTCAAGCCTGTCAATTATTTTTTTTACTTCTGATGTAATTTGCAATGCCAATTCCCTTGTGGGTGTTACAATCAAACCTTGAATCTCCCTTTGGTCTGGATCCAACCTTTGTAACATGGGCAATAAAAAAGCCAGAGTTTTCCCAGTACCTGTCTGTGCTTGACCTATGACATCCTTTCCCTCAAGTAGTAAGGGTATAACTTTTTCCTGAATGGGTGTAGGTTCAGTTATACCTTGGATTTTCAATAATTCTATGAGATTTTTTTTAATACCCAAATCAAAAAATCTATTCATTAAAACCACTTCCTAACTTATAATCTAAGCTTAATATATCACTTAATATAATATTTTACTTCTCATATCTTTACTATACAAAAATTTTGAACACTTTTTACCAATAAAATGCTATAATTATATGGATACTTTACCAAATGTATAACTGGAGGGGATATGAGTGACAAATATTTTAGGTATTATCATTTCTATAGTTTTTGTTTTTCTCACCATAGGGATTTCTGATTTTTTAGGAAAGAAGAAAATACTGAGTAATGAAGGTACTAGAAAGTTCATACATATCGGGGTGGCAAACTGGTGGTTTATTGCCATGTACTTTTTTGATAGTCCCATTTATGCTGCCATGGTACCCACATTGTTTGTGGTGGTTAATTACATATCATATAAAAAACAGGTGTTTAAATCAATGGAACGCAGTGAAGAAAAAAACAATCTGGGAACTGTTTATTATGCCATATCTTTACTTATCCTTTCTTTATTAACATTTAGAGATGGCTCTGACCCTGTTATTGGTTTAGTCTGTGCCCCTTATAACCTCCTTGATATACTATCTATTGATTTTCTAGGGAGATGAATTAGGATGCAACAATTGCTCATAGGTCTTTCCATAAGTATTGTGGTGGCTATATACGCATATAAAAAAGGGTCCCTAAGCACAAGTGGTTTTATAGGGGCAACAATTTATGGAGGTGCTTTATACTATTTCGGTGGAATACTTTTTTTAGGGATAATGCTCAGCTTTTTTATATCATCAAGTATTTTATCTAAATATAGAATTAAGGATAAAGAGTTTTTAGCTAAAATCCATGAAAAAGGAGATACTAGGGATTACACCCAGGTAATTGCCAATGGGCTTCCTTCCTTTGTCTTTGCTTGGTTATATTATTTAACTGCAAACCCTGGATTTATGTTAGGTTTTGCATCAAGTCTTGCAGCTGCCAATGCTGATACTTGGGCATCGGAGTTAGGGGTTTTAAGCCAAAAAAAACCCGTATCTATTATATCTGGAAAGCCCACGGAAAAAGGAATGTCAGGGGGGATAACTCCCTTTGGAACCTGTGCTTCTTTATTTGGCGGTATTTTCATTGCACTATTACTAGTATTGGGAGGATTTTTAGGTAATTTGCCAAAGGACCAAATCCCCATGGTTTTTATCCTTTGTTCTTTAGCAGGGATAATGGGCTCTTTAATTGACAGTATCCTTGGAGCCACACTTCAGGGAATTTATTTTGATAATGTTACTGGAAGATTCACAGAAAAAAGGTTCTCTGAAATAGGAGAAAACAAGCTCATCAAAGGATTTAAATGGGTAACCAATGGCCTAGTCAACTTACTTAGTGGTGCCATTGCTTCCATTGTTGTTGTGATGATCTACATGTTTATAAAATAAACCTAGGCGCCTAAACCTCCATCCTCGTTGTTACTGCGAAAGCCCATCATCCTAACGTATTATATACGCTCGGTGACGGGCTTTCTTGTGCCTAGAACCTGAAGAATTTTGAGCAGCCAAAAAAATAAGGACTTTTCAGTTGGCTTTGGCACCTGTGTCTGGTTTTTTATATAACCAATAAAAGCTTTAAGAAAGGAATAATGTTTTCGATTCTCCTAAGGCCATAATCCATTGGTTCCACTTGGACATATTCAATTTTCCTTCCAGTTAAATCAGCTTTAATGGCTTCTTCATGAAGGATTATTTCAGGAGATAGTAGAACAATGTCAACCTTTTGACTTGCTAGTATATAACCATAGTCATGTGGGTCTGCAAACATCCATTTAATTGCCAGCCTATTTTGTTCAGTATACCTTTTTGCCTGTCTTTCAAAGGCCCCAGATTGTCCAGTTTTTTTACATATTACAAGAACTCGTTTCATTATATTCCTCCCCTCAAAATCCAAGGATTTCTACATTATATTTTAATAGGTGGAATATTATTCTGTTTATTGAGCTTCAATTTGTGCCTTCAATCCTTCAATAAGCCCATAAAATCTTGTCTTTATCTTTCCTTTATACAATGTATTGGCCAATAACTTGTTTAAAAAGCCAATCCCACCCATTACATCTTGAGTTTCACTTAAAATCAGATTAGTTTTATTCTCCCCCAAAGGTGTGAGTTCATACCTCGAAACATATGTAGCTCTACCATGATAAGTGGTTACTTCATAAAGACTGTTTTCTTCAAACCCGGTGATCTCAACTTTAACATCAACCTTTTTGTTACCTTGGTTTAATTTTCTTTCTGACTTAGCCCCAACAGGCTTTTTTTCATTAAACTTGGGAAAGTCTTTTTTAGCTGTTTCCTTAAACACCTCGAATACCCTTTCAATGGGATAATCAAGCTCAGCAGAATTTTTAAATACCAACATATCCTATCACTCCAATTATTTCTTTTTGTTATTATTAATATATCTTAAAATACTAATCTAGGCAAATCAAAAACCAAGTCAATGACTTGGTTTATCTGTTGTATTCAGTAGCCCCAAAAACGGCTCCTATTAAGTTGGCATCATTGGAAAATTGACATCTTTGGATTTGGGGAAATATCTTTGCATAGCCAAAATCATCCACTAACCTTTTTAGTCTTAAATTGATTTCCTCCACAATGGATTCCCTGGCACTTACAGCACCACCTATGACAATCATTTCAGGGTCGAAGATGTATTGAAGGTTAAAGACACCCATGGCTAAATACATAAACCACTGGTCAATGGCACTTAGGCAATCTGGGTCATTTTCCTCTGCCATACCAAAAATCTTTTCACCATCCAATTCTGTATGAGAAATTCCTTTAAGTTTTGCCACACTTTTAACCAATGCATAGGTAGATCCAGTTTCACTCCAGCTTCGGTACTTCCCTTTTTCAAAGTCCTTATCCATTATCATAAAGCCAAACTCTCCACCATGTAGATTTTTGCCCACATGAAGTTTTCTATCTTTAATAACCGCTCCCCCGATACCAGTTCCACAAACCACAAAAAGCACGTCTTTGCAGTCCTTTGCCACACCCTTCCAAACTTCGGCTAAAGCGGCACAGTTTGCATCATTTTCCATAAATACAGGTAGATGAGTTCTCTCTTCCACCAAATCACGGATATTGGGTCCATGTATATAGCTCACTGCTGAAATACCCCCTATAAAGCCTGTTTCATTATTAACAGCCCCCGGGCAGCTCATGGCTATTCCTTTAAAAGAATATTTCTCCTTATATTCATCGGTAATTTTACCAACTAATTCTATGAATTCCTCAATATTATTTTTAGGTGTTGGTAACTTATCCTTTTTTAGTATATTAGCTTCTGAATCTATAACAGCGTATTTTAAGTTTGTTCCACCTAAATCAAAGGCCATATAATAACTCATATTTATTCTCCTTCCGAAAACCCATTGTTTTTAGCTACATCTTTAATCCAAAAACCCGACTTCTTAATACTCTTTTTACCTGTTTGAAGGTCATAGGAAATATACCCATACCTGTTTTTATAAGCATTCTTCCAAGACCAGCAATCTATGGGTGTCCACAAATGGTAACCAAAGCAGTTGGAACCTTCTAGTATCCCCCTATGGATCCATTCTAAATGTCCCTTAATAAATTCAATTCTATAATCATCCTCTATGATTCCATGCATATTTAGGAACCTTTCTTCCCCCTCTACACCCATACCATTTTCAGATACATACCAAGGTATATTACCATAGTTATCCCTAATATTTATTGCTATATCATAGATGGCTTTGGGGTAGATTTCCCAGCCCCTGTAAATATTCATTTTTCTCCCTGGCATTATATAATTATCAAAGTATTTGTCAGGAAACCAATCCTTTGATTCATTGACCTTTTCTTTGGCCTTAACCCTTCTGGGCTGATAGTAGTTCACTCCTAGAAAATCCACTGTATTGTTTCTAATTATATCGAGTTCTTCTTCAGTGCTTTCCCATATAACCCCATCACTTCTTAAAATCTTCGTTAAATTTTCTGGAAACTGACCTTTGACTGCTGGATCCAAAAATAATCTATTAAAAAATAAATCAGCTATCTGAGCAGCTTCGCTATCATCCTTTGAGCTTGATCTGGGATATGATGGGGTCAGATTAACTATTATTCCGATTTTACCGTTATTTTTTCCTTTTTTATATAGCTCTATGGCTTTAGCTGAAGCTAAATTGATATTGTAAGCCACCTGTACCGCCTTTTTCCCATCCACTATATTAGGGTAATGGAACTTATAAAGATATTGTCCCTCCACAACAACTATGGGTTCATTAAAGGTGGTCCAATATTTCACCCGATCACCAAAAAGCTCAAAACACTTCTGGGCAAACTTTGCAAAAAGGTCCACCACATGTTTTGATTCCCAGCCCCCATATTTATCAAAGAGTTCCACTGGCAAGTCAAAATGATGAAGATTAATTATGGGAATTAGATTGTTTTCTAGACAACTGTCAATGACACCATTATAGAACCTAACTCCATCTTCATCCACTTCAATGGTTTCAAGGTTTTTCAGGAGCCTAGTCCATTGAATAGATGTTCTAAAAGAATTTAGTCCTATGGCTTTTAGCATTTGTAGATCGTCGGAATAAGTATTATAAAAATTAGAGGCCTCATTGGGACCCACTTGATTATAAAAGGCTTCAGGTTCTATTTCATACCAGTAATCAAAAACGTTTTTATGGGGCTTGTTAAATTTTCCCTCTGCTTGAGGTCCAGATGTGGCAGCCCCCCACAAAAAGCCTTTAGGAAAAGTAATCATTAAGTTCACCGCCTAATTAATAGTTTAAACTTGATAATTTTATGAGGATGGTATAAACCATCCTCAGTTTGTAATGTCTTTAAATGTTATAAGTTCAATACCTGCTTTATTTAAGTAATCTTTTATTGTATCAGATATCAATATATTGTATTCTTCTTGGCGGAAGGTGTTATATGAAGTGATTTTCATAAGCTCCTCATCAAGGTGAGCGGGGTGACACATAAGCTCCACTGTGCTCAGATTATCATATCTTTCTATCAAGTCCATTAGGATATCAGCATTAACATTTTCTCGGTAGAATTCTGTTATTAAGATATCTGTAGTCATGACATCCTTAGTTTTATAGTATTTATTTTTTTCAGGGCTCATGCTCCTTATAGGCACACCGTATTCCCTTGCCAAATCCAACACTACGTCAAGAAGCCCTTCATCATAGAAAAAGAAGTGATGATGTCCATCAAAATGAGTGGGTTTGGAATGTAGTTGTAAAAATTTTTCAATCTGAGCTTTTAGTTCCCTTTTAGCTTCATCATAATTGATTTTTTTTATCTCAGTTACAGCCCTATAAAAACTACCATCCTCCCTGACCAATGAAGGTATTTCATCAGGGGGTAAAACAGGCTTACCCAAGGTTAAATTTAAATGTACTCCCAGGGAGTCTAAGCCCCGATTCAATGCTTCCTTTATTCCTTCCTCAAAATAAATTCCATTGACCAATGCAGTGGTGCTAGTTACTATTCCTTTTTCCATACTGTCCAAAATACCTAAGGACACACCCTTTGTTAAACCAAAATCATCGGCGTTTACTATTAGCTTCAACCTGCACCCTCCTTAATTTTCAATGTATGGTTCTAATGATGGAAATAACTTCTCCATTCTTTTCAAACCAAAATCAACGGGTTTCATGGTAAAATGCTCTATTTTACGTTCATCAAGTACTTTTTTTATCTGTTTTTCATAAAGAATTACTTCCGGTGACAGTAACACTAGATGGAACTTTTCCTTATCTAAAAGTTCTTGGTACTCTAGGTGATCGGCAAAAAACCATTGGATTGGAAGGTTATTTTCCTCTGTATAACTTAATACATTTCTCTTAAAAGCAGTGGTTTGACCTGTCTTTCTACAAAGCACTAGAAAGTTTTTCATATCTGCTCATCCTTTCATACATGTCAATGAATTCCTTAGCTAAGTCCTTCATTAGGGTTGCATCCATGAAATGATCCTGAGCATGGATCAATAAAACAGATATACTGTTTTCTCCGCCATTTGCCTCCCTTTGAATCAGTTTAAATTGTGAGCTATGGGCCTCATTCAGCTCATTTTCAGCTTCCTCAACATTTTGACGAGCTTTTTCAAATTCTCCCTCTTTAGCAAGTTTTATGGCAGTGAAAGAAAGGCTTTTGGCATTTCCAGCTGATAAAATAAGTTTAAAAGCTATTTCTTGATAATCAATTGCCTCCATCTGTAATTCCTCCTACTTTTGTTAGGTTATTTTTTAATCCTTCCTGATTCATCAAAAAATTGAGGTAGATATTCTTTATTGGCGTAAAGCATTTCATCTAAAATTTGCACACCCTTTTGATCATTGGCCACTAAGGGATTTGTAACCATGGCTAACACAGCCTTTTGATAGTCACCATTTACTGCTGCCTCAGCTCCTAAAATCTCAAATTGTTTTATTTGCTGAATTAGACCTTTGATGTGGAGCGGTAGCTCATCTATGAATTTATGGGGTATGGGCCCATCCTTTGTGATAACACAGGTGGTTTCGATTACATAGTCATCAGGAAAATCTTTGATTGCCCCGTTATTCCAAGTATTTACAACTTGCAGGTCCTTTTTATCATTATATATTGATGAAATTAAATTGCAAGCCGCATCGGAGTAAAATGCCCCACCACGTTTTTCTAACTGTTTTGGTTTCTCCTTTAGTTCAGGGTCTTTATATAGTTCAAAAAGTTCTTTTTCAGTTTCAATTACTTCCTCAGCCCTTGTTCTGCCTTTTTCAAATTTTATTAGTTCGTCCTTAAGCATTTCCCCAGTTTTATAATAATACTTATGATATGGGCAAGGAATTAAACCCAGTGCTTTGATAAATTCCATATCCCATTCCATGGGCGTGATGTTTCTCATGTTGATACTTTCAGATTTTTCAATATATCTATTTAAAACTTCTTCAGTTTTGTTTTCATCGTTAATCCAGATATTGAATCCGTAGACCATGTGATTTAAGCCTAAAAAGTCAATCCTTAAGGTTTTGTGATCTATTCCTAAAAGATTTGCCAAGCCCATTTCCATTCCTATGGGCACATTACATAGACCAATAATTTTCTTATGTTTTGAATATCTTACTAAGCCTTCTGTTAGCATCCCTGTGGGATTTGTAAAATTAACCAGCCAAGCATTTGGACACAATTCACTCATCTCATTGGCTATATCTAAAATCACAGGTATGGTACGTAACCCCTTTAGTAACCCCCCAGCCCCATTGGTCTCCTGACCGATAAATCCGTGGGATAAAGGAATTCTTTCATCTTTTGCCCTGGCTTCTAGTAAACCAACCCTCATCTGGGTGGCAACAAAATCAGCGTCTTTCAATGCTTCTTGCCTATCTAAAGTTAAAAAAATCTTTATGGGTAACTGAGCTTTTTCTATCATTCTTTTGGCTAGGTTCCCAACTATCTCAAGTTTTTCCTTTCCCTTTTCTATATCCA
>CAYYRM010000083.1:0-10336 GCA_964474005.1 uncultured Eubacteriales bacterium | reverse complement strand
ATGGTCAAACCTTGTTTCTTATTGAACTATTTTAGGGAGGATCTTAGTGTTTAAAAAGGTCTTAATCGCAAACAGAGGTGAAATAGCCGTTAGAATCATAAGGGCTTGTAGGGAATTAGGTATCCAATCGGTTGCTGTCTACAGTGTGCCTGACAGGGAATCCTTACATGTGGAACTGGCAGATGAGGCTATCTGTATCGGGCCTGCCAATCCAAAGGAAAGTTATCTTAATATGCAAAGCCTTATTACTGCTGCCAAAGCTACCATGGCAGATGCCATACACCCAGGATATGGATTCTTGGCAGAAAACCCTACATTTGCAGAGCTATGTCATCAATGTAACATTACTTTTATAGGGCCAAGCCCATATGCCATTGAACAGATGGGTCAAAAGGCAGTGGCCAGAGAAAAGATGATAGAAGCTGGAGTACCTGTGGTTCCAGGTAGTGATGGTCTTGTGGAAGATTTAGAGGAAGCAGCTAGACTGGCAGAGGAGATTGGATTTCCTGTGCTTATTAAGGCTACAGCTGGTGGTGGTGGTAAGGGAATGAGACTTGCCAAGACACCTCAGGAGTTTAAAAAGTCCATGGACCTAGCCAAACAAGAGGCTTTAAATGCCTTTGGTAATGGCGGTGTATATTTAGAAAAGTTTATTGAAAAACCAAGGCATATAGAAGTGCAGGTTCTTGCAGATAAGCACGGTAATGTTATTCATTTAGGGGAAAGGGAATGTTCAATTCAAAGGCGGCATCAAAAACTAATTGAGGAGGCTCCATCCTCTGTTATTACCCCTGAACTTCGGGCAAAGATGGGAGAGACAGCTGTAAAAGCAGCCCAAGCTGTGGACTACAACAGTGTGGGCACTGTGGAATTCTTGCTAGATGGCAATAATAACTTTTATTTTATGGAAATGAACACAAGAATTCAGGTAGAGCATCCTGTAACTGAGATGGTAACAGGTGTTGACTTAATTGCAGAGCAGATTAAGTCTGCATACGGTATACCATTGGAGCTAAAACAAGAGGATATTAAATTTACAGGCTGGTCCATCGAATGTAGAGTTAACGCTGAAGATGTAACAAAAAACTTTATGCCCACACCAGGTAAGGTTACAAGATGGATTACCCCTGGAGGTAATGGAGTTAGAATAGATACTTTTATTTACCAAGGGGCATCTATTCTTCCATTTTATGATTCCATGGTGGCAAAGCTTATAGTATGGGCACCAGACAGGCTTCAAGCAATAAAGAAAATGGATCGTGCTTTAAGGGAATTTGGTGTTGATGGTATATCCACAACCAT
Source organism: uncultured Eubacteriales bacterium (assembly GCA_964474005.1). GTDB lineage: Bacteria > Bacillota > Proteinivoracia > Proteinivoracales > Proteinivoracaceae > Alkalicella. The sequence goes on along the minus strand of CAYYRM010000083.1, from coordinate 9,034 downwards.
TCCTTTAGCATTAAAAATTCTGGACCATCCTAAATTTATAGAAGGGGATTATTCCACGAAATTTTTAGAGGAAGAGCTTCTATAATAGGGGGGAATTTAAGTGATATTTAAGAAAACCAAATATGTCTCTGTGAATCGTACCAGAACAGGGGAAATGGCTAACGATGTTCCCAAAGGAATAGTATTGAAATGTCCTCAGTGTCAAAAGGTATTATTCCAAAGGGATTTAAAATCAAACTCTAATATTTGTCAGCACTGTGATCATCACTTAACCCTTAGTGCCAAAGAAAGAATAGAGCAAATAATTGATTTCCCAACCTTTGAAGAATGGGATGCCAACATGGAAAGTACAGACCCCTTAGGGTTTCCTGAGTACAAGGATAAGCTATCAAAGGGCAAAAAGAATACAGGTCTAAAAGATGGTATTTTAACGGGCTGTGGCTATATAAATGGCTATAGGGCAGCCATTGCAGTGTTTGAACCAGGTTTTATGGGAGGTAGCATGGGTTCTGTGGTTGGAGAAAAAATAACTAGAGCCATGGAAAGGGCCATTAATCAAAAGATACCCATGGTTACTTTTAGTGCCTCAGGTGGGGCGAGGATGCAAGAAAGCCTTATGTCACTGTTTCAGATGGCAAAAACATCAGCTGCAGTGGAAAAAATGAAAAACGAAGGAATTTTATATATTTCTGTGTTGACAGATCCTACCTACGGTGGGGTTACCGCAAGTTTTGCATCCATAGGAGATATAATTTTAGCAGAACCAAAGGCATTGATTGGTTTTGCTGGGCCACGGGTAATCGAACAAACCATAAGGCAAAAACTCCCAGAAGGCTTTCAAAGGGCGGAATTTTTATTGGAAAAGGGCTTTATCGACAAGGTAGTCCATAGAAAAGAGCTGAAAAAAACCATAGGCAATATCATCTGCCTCCACTCATTAAAGGGGGTTGGTAAAAAGTGGTAGAAAATTTAGAGAATCAGCTAAGGGAATTGGAAAAAAGAATTAAGGACCTAAAAGACTTTGCCTTGGTACAAAATATTGATTTAACCAAGGAAATAGAATTGTTAGAGAAAAAGGCCATATCCATTAAACAGGAGATTTATAGTAATTTATCACCATGGCAAAAGGTGCAAATTGCCAGGCATAATAAAAGGCCCACTACCTTAGAATATATTAACTTAATTTTTGAGGATTTTATTGAACTCCACGGTGATAGACAATTTAAGGATGATCCTGCAATAGTGGGTGGAATAGCTAGAATTGGTGACACTCCCATAACTGTAATTGGCCACCAAAAGGGAAAGGATACCCAAGAGAACCTAAAAAGGAATTTTGGCATGCCACACCCTGAAGGTTATAGAAAAGCATTGAGACTTATGGAACAGGCCGAAAAATTTGGAAGACCCATAGTCACCTTCATAGACACTCCAGGTGCTTTTCCAGGACTGGGGGCTGAAGAAAGGGGTCAAGGGGAAGCCATAGCTAAAAACCTCATGCGTATGTCTCAGCTTAAAGTTCCTATAATTGTCATTGTCACAGGTGAAGGTGGAAGTGGAGGTGCTTTGGCATTAGGCATTGGAGATGCAATGTTAATGCTGGCAAACTCAGTTTACTCTGTTATATCACCTGAAGGGTGTGCGGCAATACTTTGGAAGGATGCTGCAAAGGCCAAGGACGCTGCCGAGGCTTTAAAATTAACGGCTGATGATTTGTATTCACAAAAAATATGTGACGAGATTATCCCAGAGCCCCAAGGGGGAGCACATAAGGATATAAATAAGGCAGCAGAAGCTGTGAAAGAAGCCATTGAACGCCACCTAGACCTTCTCACACGCTTTAATAAAGAAGAACTGATAAAGAGGCGTTATCAAAAATTAAGGAAAATAGGTCAATACACAGAATAGGACAGCAAACCTGTCCTATTTTTTATTTAATCAAAATTAAATTATAAAATCTTAACACGCGTATCATTTTTGATGAATTTCTTTAACCCTTATAGGATTTAAGTATTTTTTAAACCTTTGACACGGTTAAGTTTGGCATTTTTGTAGGTCTCACTGATGTAAGGCTGTTATAAGTCATCTTATACTGCTCCACTGTTACCTTTAAATATTTTCAGTGCAAAGCTGATTTTAGACTGCGGGACCCAAATAGCTTGCTTTCTTTAACCGTGTTAGGATTTGAAGTTCTTTTTAAACTTCTGTAAATAAAAGCTAAACGCGGTTTTGAAATATTACATAAATTTCCCACAAACTGGTGACTATAATTAGTGGAATGTATATTACAAAATTTGAGGTGAGGTAAATGGAAAAAAAACGTGAGCAATGGGGTTCAAGGATAGGTTTTATTTTGGCGGCTGCAGGAAGTGCCATAGGCCTAGGGAATATATGGAGATTTCCCACAGCTGTTGGTCAAAGTGGAGGTGGAGCCTTCATATTCCTTTATTTAATTATCATCTTTTTGATTGGTATACCCTTAATGATAGGTGAACTTACCATCGGGAGGAGGGGGAAAAGGAATATAGTTAGTGCATTTAAGGTAATAAAGCCTGGAGGACCTTGGTGGTTTATAGGGGCTTTAGGTGTTATGGCGGGATTTGTTATTTTGTCATATTATTCTGTTATTGCTGGATGGGCACTTTCATACATATTTAAATTTTTGACAGGGCAGTTGGCAAATCTTGAGGCTGGTCAAGCAGCCAACGTATTTGGAGGGTTAGTTGCAGATCCCATCCAACCACTAATTTGGCATGGCATTTTTATGGCACTGACCATTGGTATAGTTATTTTTGGAATTGATAAGGGTATTGAGAGGGCAAGTAAGATAATGATGCCAATCCTATTTGCACTGTTGTTTTTATTAGCAATCAGAAGTGTTACCCTTGAAGGAGCAATGGAGGGAGTACTTTGGTACTTAACCCCTAATTTTGGAACCATAAACATAAACATAATTTTAGGGGCTTTAGGTCAGGTATTCTTCAGCCTCAGCTTAGGAATGGGAGCCATAATGACCTATGGTAGCTATTTACCAGATGAAGAGAATATTCCTTCAGCGGCTGTGCTTATATCATTGGCAGACTTAGGTATTGCCATATTGGCTGGATTTATAATCATACCAGCGGTATTCGCATTTGGACTTGAACCCAGTCAAGGACCTGCTTTAATATTTATTACTTTACCAGCGGTTTTCGCAAGCTTACCCCTGGGAAACATTATTGGAGGATTGTTTTTCCTTTTGCTTTCCATTGCTGCATTAACTTCAGCAATATCATTATTGGAAGTACCTGTTTCATATTTTATTGAAGAATTTAAATGGAACAGGAAAAAAGCTTCAATAATTATTGGAATAACAATTTTTCTACTGGGGATCCCATCATCCCTTTCCCAAGGAATACTAGAGGAAGCGCTATTATTCGGAATGCCCTTTTTGGATTTTATGGATTTCTTCTCTTCTAACCTTTTATTACCAGTGGGTGGATTGTTAACAGCCCTGTTTTTAGGTTGGATATGGGGAACTAGAGATACACTTAAGGAAATCAAAAAAAATGGTGTTAGTTTCTCATTAAGTGGCCCCTGGGAAGTTATTGTGAAGTTTATCCTTCCCCTTGTTTTGGTATATATCTTATTGACTGGTTTGCTTTTCTCATAGCATAAAATAAAAACAAAGCTTTAAATGATTAAATTACATTTAAGGCTTTCTTTTTTTACAAAATCCTTAACACCGTTAAGCATGTGCATTTTTTGGGGGCACATAAGATAGGGCTGTTTTGGGTAAACACATACAGAGGCACTGATTTATTTAAATATATTTAGACAGTGGGACATTATATTTTGTCATTCTTAGCAAGTGTTAGAGTTTTTTTAAAGAATCCTTAACACCGTTAAGCATGTGCATTTTTTGGGGGCACATAAGATAGGGCTGTTTTGGGTAAACACATACAGAGGCACTGATTTATTTAAATATATTTAGACAGTGGGACATTATATTTTGTCATTCTTAGCAGTGTTAGAGGTTATTTAAATCTGTAATTAAAAAAAAGGAATATTTATATGTTTGTTTAAATATAAAAATAGTATTATAAGGGGGGACTAAAAAATGAATGTGTATGATAAAGCTTATGAATTGGTTAAGGCTTTAAAAGAAAGTGACGATTATAAGGAGTATATTAGATTGGCCAATGTTATTAAAAAGGATAACGAAGCTCAAAGGATGTTAAAGGATTTCCGTAAAAAGAATTTTGACGTTCAAAAGCTACAACTAGAAAGAAAACCTGTTGACCAAAGTAAGATTGACGAAATGCAGAAATTATATGATATAATTAAGTTGAACAAAGATATCAACCAATTTTTAATAGTTGAGTATAGGCTCGGCAAAACAATGGTTGATGTTCAAAGAATTATAGGGGAAGGTATTAAATTAGAATTTACGCCAGAAGAAATGGTTAACTAAAACTTTGGTAATTGGAAACCGCTAATAATCCTTCATCTTCGTTGCTAATGCTAAAGCCCATCATCTCACGTATTACATATACGCTTTGGTGATGGTCTTTGCTGTGCCTGGAATCTGAAGGTTTTGAGTAGTCTTAATAGAAAATAATTTATCAGTGGCTTTGCCAATGCCTGTTTATTTGGGAGGAGTTAATATGAAAATTTTTTCGGGATTAGGAATAATTGACGGGGAAGGTGTGCTTTTAAGGCATAATGCCATTGTATCCAATGAAGGAAAAATAATAGAAGTTACAAGTATAAAAGAGGGAGTAGGAAAATATCCCGATGCACAACTAATTAACTACAATGGATTCATTTATCCTGGGTTTATAGATTGCCACATCCATCTTACTGGTACAGGTGTTGATATGTTATCTGTGGATTGTCGAAAGACAAAATCTTTAGCTAAGTTATTTTCCCTTATTCAAAATAGAGTTGATGAAATCAGTGAAACAGATATATTGTTTTGTGCTTACTTTGATCCAGATACTTACGAGGAAAAAGCATATCCTACATTAGAGACCTTAGATGCCCTTTTTCCCTATACTCCCATATTTATAAGCCATATTGAGTGTCATGGGGGCATAGTTAATAGTAGGTTTTTAAGGGTTATGGGACAAGCCATTGAACATAAAAATGGTTTAGTGGTAGGGGAGAATAATTCAAAAGTTAGGCAATTTTTATTCAATAGTTTAAGTGAAGATTATAAACTAAAGGGTATAAAGTTAGCTGAAAAAGAAGCTATTAAGCAGGGTATTACTACCATACACGCTATGGAGGGTGGACAGTTATTTTCCGATAAAGATGTGGACCTTTTACTCAAAAAACAAAATGAGTTATCTGTTAATTTAGTGATATATCACCAAACCCTCAATGTGGACAAAGTCATATACAGTGGTTTGAAACAAATAGGTGGTTGTGTACTAATAGATGGATCCAGTGGTGTGTATACCGCGGCACTTTCAGATCCCTATGAAGGTAAAAAAACTGAAAGGGGATTACTATACTATACCAAAGAAGAAATAATTAGTTTTCTTTTAAACGCACAAAAAAATGGTTTGCAAGTAGCACTGCATTGTTGTGGAGATAGGGCATTAGACTTTTTATTTGATTGTTATGAAGATGTTAACAAAATTCACTCCATTTTGGGGTTTAGACATAGAATAGAACATTTTGAAATACCAAGGCCTGATCAAATTAAAAGGTGTAAAGAATTAGGGCTTATACTTTCCATGCAACCAAGTTTTGACTACTTTTGGGGTGGACCCAATAGAGACTATTTCAATACCTTAGGGGAAAGATGGAAATGGACAAACCCCATTGGTAAAGTTTTTGAAGCAGGGGTAATGGTAGGAGGGGGTTCTGACAGTGGGGTGACACCCATTTCACCACTATTAGGTATACACAGCGCTGTTAACCATAGTAATCCTGAACAAAGAATATCAGTTTCTCAAGGCATTCAAATGTTTACTAAAAATGCGGCATATTTATCCTTTGAAGATAAAATTAAAGGAGATGTTAAAATTGGGTTTAATACAGATCTTACTATTTTGGATAAAAATCTTTTAAATATCGCCCCCAATGACATTAAAGATGTAAAGGTCATAGATACAGTGATTTCAGGAAAAAGTCATAATTCGATGTAAAACGACATAAAACGACACAATACAAAGATAGACCGTTCTATTTTTATTATTAAGGCTTATAAGGTGTTTGACCCTAGTCTTGGTAAACTCTATAATTAAATTAAAGGACAAGCTATTGATTAGCAATTTCTTATACCTTCTAGATACATCCCCTCGTATCTGGAAGGTTTTTATTTTATTAAGAGTATGAATAAAATTAACTAAAAGGGTGATTATAATTTATAGGTCCATTTCACTTGGCCTAACTACATAACGGAGGTGATTTTTTTGTCTTATTTTATTAACCATGATTGTATTTCCTGTGGCGCCTGTGAGCCTGAGTGCCCTGTAGACGCTATCAGCGAAGGTGAAGACAAATATGTAATTGATGCTGCTAAATGTATAGATTGTGGAGCATGTGCAGATGTTTGCCCAGTTGATGCACCACTTCCATCTGAAGAGGCAGAGTAAAGCAATTATAAAGTAATAAATAACAGAATCTATAAAGGTTCTGTTATTTTTTTTACTTGTTCCTTCGATGCCTGCTGATATGAGGTAAAAACCCACCATCACTTACACCACTTATCACCACCAACACCACTTTGATAATCAGCTGAGGTATACTTTTAATTGTTTGTTTGACATTTTCTAATATGAGGGAGTTGATGTTTTGTAGACTGGGAGTAATGGAGTAATGGGAACACGGACACCACAGTGAAATACTTTCACAGACACCACTGTTTTTTAAAAGATTTTTTTATTTGGTTGGTATTATGTTCTATCTTTATTATTTATGTTTCAATATATTGGGTGTTTCTAGATAGGTATTTTTATAAAATCAAAACAAATGGCATCGGAAAAGCACTGAAATCAACTATCTGGGCTTACTGCTGGGTCTTTAAAAGACATTACACCCATACCCATAACCAATTACCCACACCCCCCATCCCACACCCCACATCCCACACCCCACATCCCACACCCCACATCCCACACCCCATCTCCCATAACCCAATTGTAGGCAAGGCTTTAGCCTTGCGGAAGGATGGCAAGCCCTATATGACAGAACATTCAAAATGGGAAAAGTTATTAATGGGAACACAGAAACCACAGCAAAAGCTTTCACAGACACCACTGCTTTTAAAATTAAAAAACCACCACCAACACCACTTTGATAATTAGCTGAGGCATTAAGATAAATATAACACTATCCTTCATTATAAAAAAACAAAAGCATGCAAGAATAACAGACAATTTTGAATTCTGACAAATAAAGACCCACAAAAAGAGCGAAATCCTATAGATCCGTGTAGAGCCGTGGCTAAATAAAAAAAGACCCACAAAACCACCACAGCGTACACCACCCAATGTCAGGGCCCACACAAGGTACGGCCCCTACACGCCATCCTTTGCTTTTATTAGGTCTACTCAGAACCGAAGGTTTCTACTAAGCTTTTTAATATGTAAATATTGACAACAAAAAAAGATAAAACTATACTTACACGTATAAACAGAAAAAGGGGTGGGGATATGGCCCAATTGACAGAACGAGAAGAACAGATCCTAAAGATACTAATGGATGAGCCCATGCTATCCCAAGAAAAACTCGCTGACAAATTAAACATTTCGCGGGCAGCTGTGGCAGTACATATCTCTAATTTAATCAAAAAAGGATATATCTTAGGAAGAGGATATGTATTCAATGCGTATAAAAAGGTGGTAGTGGTGGGAGGAGCTAACTATGACCTAATAGGATCATCTAATAATCCTATAAAAATTAAGACATCAAACCCTGGAGTTATTACCACGTCCATAGGAGGAGTTGGAAGAAATATATCAGAAGTTTTAGCTAAACTAAAGGTACCCACCACTTTATTAAGTGCAGTTGGTAAGGATGGACATGGAGAAAGTATCCTTAAAAGAACAAAGGAAGCTGGGGTAGATATAAATCAGATACTTATAACTGATAAATACCCATCAGGAACTTATTTAGCCATATTGGATGAGAAAAACGACCTGGGATTGGCCTTGGCAGATATGAAAATAGTAGATTTAGTGGATCGAGGCTATATAAAGGAAAATATATCCACACTTCATAATGCAAAGATGGTGGTTAGTGATACCAATGTTCCCCTAGAAACACTGGAGTTATTGGCAGATTACTGTAGGGAAAAGGATTCTTTATTTATTGTGGAACCGGTATCAGTGGATAAATCAAAGAAAATACAAGGATTGTTAGGAAAAATTGATATATTAACTCCTAATAAAGAGGAAATGGAAGATATTTGTGGTTTTAAATTAGAAACTTTGGAAGACTATGAAAGGGCAGGTAATTTTGCCATTTCCAAAGGTATTAAAATTTTGTTACTAAAACTTGGTTCAATGGGTTTATACATTCATAGTAAGGAAGCAAAGGGTATTTTTCCTAGCAAAGCCGAAAAAATTATCGATGTTACAGGTGCTGGTGATAGTCTTGTGGGAGGTTTTATTGCAGCCTATTTCTATGGTTATGATCTAAAGAAATGTTGTGAGTATGCACTGGCTTCCGCAGCCTATACCTTGCGATTCATAGACACCGTTGCCCATGATTTATGTTGGGCTAAATTGCATAACATATTAGGGGAGGAATAATATATGTTTAAAATTGATATTGCTGAAGAAGTAAGAGAAGCATTGGAGCAAAAAAGGGCAGTGGTTGCATTGGAAAGCACTATAATATCCCATGGCATGCCATATCCAAAAAACTTAGAAACTGCCATAGAAGTGGAAAAAGTAGTAAGGGATAACGGCGCCATTCCTGCAACCATCGCAATATTAAATGGAAAAATAAAAGTGGGACTATCCCATGAGGAAATTGAGTATTTAGCAAAAGCCACAGATGTGCATAAGGTAAGCCGAAGGGATATGCCATTTATTATGGC
>CAYYRM010000082.1:0-10606 GCA_964474005.1 uncultured Eubacteriales bacterium | reverse complement strand
AACAATTGCATCGGAAACACACGGAATATAACTATTCTTCGCTTACTGCTGGGTCTAATAAATATGAAAAAATAATAAATTAAAGATCCAGCATCATTTCCATAATTAATTTTAATCTCTACGACCCAGCATATAGCAAAAGTAGCAGTTTCAGTTGCAATATTGGACCCCCATAAAAGAGCCCCCATATCCCAGTAGATCAGTGAAGATCCGTGGCAAAATGTATTAAAGGGTTTTACTCAGGGCCGTAAGGCCCCTACTCAGTGAACAAAGTTCACCTACTCAGAGCCAAAGGCTCCTAATCAGAAACCGCAGGTTTCCTACTCTGCCTTTTCATCTAGGTCAATCCCAACGCTAAAGCATTGGGCTACAGGGATGGTGTAGCAAATAGTAAAGTTTCAGTGGCAATTTAAAGCCATCAAAAGAGCCAACCATATCCTTAAAGAACCGTGGCTAAAAGAATTGTACCGGTGGATGCCAATCTGTGGCCCATCTTAATATAACTGTTGCTATATTTTCATATTAAGATTATAATAAAAAGGGAAAAATTTGGTTGTGAGGTAGTAATGATGAAAATAATTGTGATAAATGGACCTAATTTGAATTTGCTTGGAACTAGAAAAACAAATATCTATGGAACAAAAACACTGGAAGAAATAAATAATGACATTTTAAGTCATGCTAATAAAAAAGGGATTGAAGTTGATTTCTATCAATCCAATTTTGAAGGTGAAATAATTGAAAAACTACATATTAGTCGAAGCACCTATGATGGTGTTATTATAAACCCAGGTGCCTTTACCCATTATAGCTACGCCATAGCAGATGCAGTGGAAGCCATAGATATACCTGTAATTGAAGTGCATCTATCAAATATATATGCCAGGGAAGAATTTAGGAGAAAATCTGTTATAGCCCAATATGCAAAAGGTCAGATATCTGGCTTTGGTCCTAAGGGATATATATTGGCTTTAGATGGGTTAACAATTGATTAGTAGGAGGGGTTTGGATGGAAAGATTAGCGAAGCTTAAGGGCAAACTAGTGGAAGAGCAAGTGGACGCTTTATTGGTTTTACAACCTCAAAACAGATACTATTTAACAGGATTCACTGGTAGCTATGGTTATTTATTAGTTTCTGAAAAAGAAGATATTTTTATAACGGATTTCCGTTACAAACAACAGGCCCAATCTCAAATCTCAGGTTGTAAAATTGTTCAACATGGATTAGACCCTTTAAAAGACATTAAGAATCAATTGAATAATATTGGTGTCAAAAAACTGGGTTTTGAGCAGGAATACATAACATATTCCCAATACTTAAGTTTTTCCGAAGCATTGGAAGGAATTGAACTAAAACCTGTTAAACCAATGGTGGAAGATTTGAGAATGATAAAAGATGAAATGGAAATCTCAAAAATGGATAAAGCCATAAATATAGCAGGAGATGCATTTGCTCATATACTTGGTTTTTTAAGACCAGGCATTACAGAAAAAGAAGTTGCTTTAGAACTGGAATTTTTCATGAAAAGAGCTGGAGCAAGTGGGCTGGCTTTTACCACAATTGTGGCTTCAGGACATAGATCATCACTACCTCATGGGATAGCTTCAGATAAGGTGTTGGAAAAAGGTGATTTTGTTAAAATGGATTTCGGATGTGTCTATGAAAACTACTGTTCTGATATAACTAGAACCGTTGTTTTAGGAAAAGCCACAGACCGCCAAAAAGAAATATATAACACAGTGCTAGAAGCTCAACTAAGGGCCATAGACAAAATCAAGGCGGGTATAACCGGCGAAGAAGCAGATAAAATAGCTAGAGATATAATTTATGCAAAGGGATTTACTGAGAATTTTGGACATGGATTGGGACACAGTATAGGTATGGTTGTACATGAAAAACCAAGGGTTGCACCTAATGCTACAAATGTTTTGCAAGAGGGCAATGTAATTACTGTTGAACCAGGAATATATATTGAAGGCTTTGGTGGAGTTAGAATCGAAGATATGATTGTTATAACCAAAGATGGCAATAGAAACTTAACTAAAGTTACCAAGGAATTAATTGAAATAAATTAACTTAGAGGAGGACTACTAAATGATTTCACCAAACGATTTTAAAACTGGACTTACCATTGAATATGAAGGGGCTGTTTACCAAATTGTTGATTTTCAACATGTTAAGCCTGGTAAGGGTGCTGCCTTTGTTAGGACTAAACTTAAAAATGTTGAATCCGGTGCAGTTTTAGAAAGAACATTTAACCCTAAAGAAAAGATTGAAAAAGCTCATATTGAAAGAAAAACAATGCAGTACCTTTATGCACAAGGTGAGGATTATGTTTTCATGGACACTGAAACCTATGACCAAATAACGATGACACCAGACCAGCTAGATACTGCAGTGAAATTTTTAAAGGAAGAAATGAGTATTACCATCATGTATTTCAAAGAAAAAGCTATTGGACTAGAGCTTCCGAATACCGTGGTATTAGAAGTTGTGGAAACCGAGCCAGGCATTAAAGGTGATACTGCTTCTGGTGGATCTAAGCCAGCCACCATGGAAACTGGTTTAGTAATCCAAGTGCCGTTTTTTATCAATGTTGGCGATAAGCTAAAGGTTGATACTAGATCAAGTTCTTACATTGAAAGGGCTTAATTTGGTGGATATTTTTTGTAAGATGGGGTATGTTAAATACTAGTTAGAAAAAGGAGGTTATGTAAATGGCTGAACTTAAGGAGAAGATATCATACATTCAAGGTCTAGCAGATGGATTAAACCTTGATGACAAAAGTGCAGAAGGTAAGGTTTTAAGACACATGCTTGAGGTATTAGAGGACATGGCTGATTATTTAGAGGACATTGACTTTACTCAGGCAGAGCTAGAAGACTATGTTGAGGCAATTGATGAAGACTTAGCTGAATTAGAATCAGACTTTTTAGATTCTGAGGTTGGATGTGATTGTGATTGCCATGATGACCATGATCACGGACATCTCCATGGTGACTTTGATGACGATGACTACATTGATGAATTAGAAGATATAGACTTAGATGAAGACGAAGTAGAAGTTGAATGCCCTAATTGTGGTGAACTAGTATATGTTGAAGAAGATGAACTGGCTGATGAGGAACTGGAAATTTTATGTCCCGCATGTCATCAAGTTGTTTTTGAAAGCAGCGAAGACATCGATGAGGACGAAGATAGATTTTAGATAATTTAGGAGCCTACAAAAGGCTCCTTTTTTATTGGTTTATCTTTTTCTATGATTTTTATTTTATTAAACCCTAAAAGGGTTTTTTTTTATGCATATTATCGTACAAACACAAATATTTATTATTTAAGAAGGGGGAAAAGAAATGGAAAATAAGTTACACCAAATACTCAGTTTTTTTCCAAATGAAATAAAAAATTGTGTGGAGGTCATGCTTAAACAATTCCCTGACAATCTTGAAGAAATACGGATCAGGGTTAATAAGCCCATATCTTTTTTAGTTTCAGGTAAAGAGACTCCGAGTTTAACACCCCTATTTTTGGATAAAGAAAAGGTAGAAAAAATTTTTCATATGATAACAAATTACTCCTACTATTCCATTGAACATGACTTGCAAAATGGTTTTATTACTGTACCAGGGGGGCATAGAATAGGTATTTGTGGCAAAGCAGTTTTAGATAAAGGGCGTGTTAAAACCCTTATGGATATTAGCAGTTTGAATTTTAGGATAGCAAGACAAAAAAAAGGCATTGCCGATAAAATTATGCCTTATCTAGTAAAGGGTACAGAATTTAAAAGTACAATAATTCTTTCTCCACCTAATTGTGGTAAAACCACTTTGTTAAGGGACATAGTTAGAATACTAGCCGATGACCCAAAATACATATTTAAGGTTGGAGTTGTGGATGAAAGATCGGAAATTGCAGGGTGTTACGGCGGTGTTCCACAGCTGGATGTGGGTGTTAGAACCGATGTGTTGGATAGCTGTCCGAAAAGAGACGGAATAATTATGATGATTAGATCAATGTCACCACATATTATTGCCACAGATGAGTTGGGAAAAAAAGAGGATATAGAAGCCTTGGAATATGCAATAACCGCAGGGGTTAAGTTATTAACCACGGTCCACGGAACTGATTATATTGATTTAATAAAGAAACCATACTTTGATCAGATTCTAAGTTTAAATTTATTCAAACGGCTGATTATTCTATCCAATAAAAATGGGGTTAGTACAGTGGAAGATATTGTTGAACTGGATGCTAAAAGAAGTAAGGGAGGGTTTATTCATGGTTAAACTCCTAGGAGCTGTAATGATAATTGTAGCAAGCACAAGCTATGGATTTCAACGGGCGAAGGGGTACAGGCAAAGAACCATCGATTTAAGACTATTTCAAGATGCCCTTTCAATGCTACAAACAGAGGTTACATATGGTCTTACCCCTCTACCCTTAGCCATGGAGAAAATCAGTAGATTAGTAAATGGTATCGTTAAGGATTTTTTTATGGGAACACTAACTGACTTAAAACGTGGAGAAGGGGATTTGTTAGAAATTTATTGGAATAAGAATTTAGACCTTTTAACATGTGGTCTAAAAGATGAGGATAAGGAAATACTGCGAAATCTAGGTTATACATTGGGCAAAAGTAGTGTTGCAGAGCAAAAAAAGCATATTGATATAACCCTTCGTCAGCTAAAAATGGCTGAAAGGGAAAGTAAGGAACTTTGTTCTAAAAACGAAAAAATGTGGAAATACCTAGGTTTTTTTGCAGGTTTAGCTTTGATACTAGTACTCATATGAAAGGGGTAAGAAAATGCCAAACATCAATTTGATTTTTCAAATCGCAGGTTTAGGGATATTGATAGCTATTTTCAGTATAGTTTTAGAACAAGCTCAAAAAAAAGAACATGGGCAAATGTTGACTTTAGTAGGAGTTATTGTTGTTTTACTAATTGTAATTCAGCTGATAGCTGAACTGTTCACTACCATTAGAACAATTTTTAACATGTAGGGGTGGGGATGTTGGATATTATGACAATTGTGGCTTTTGGACTAATAGCCACTGTGGTGATCATCTTAATAAAGCAGCAACAACCTGCAATAGCAATGCAAATAACATTGGTTGCGGGGGCAATTATCTTTTTGGCTTTGGCTGGGTCAATTTATACAGTGATGAAGTCAATAGAAGAATTGGCTTATCAAGCAGAACTTAATATGGTTTTTTTAGGTACAATGCTTAGGATTATTGGCATTGCTTATATAACTGAATTCGGAGCGCAGGTTTGTAAAGATGCCGGTGAAGGGACCATCGCCAATAAAGTAGAATTTGCTGGAAAAATAATGATGATCCTTTTAGCCATACCTATTATATCCATGATTTTAAGAACACTAATTTATATATTACCGTAATTCACCCTAGGGGGAAAAAAGATGAAAAAAGCTATTGTTATGATCTTAGGTTTACTTATTTTATTAAGTACTCCAGTGCTGGCAGAAGGAAGTGTAGAGGAATACATAGATTTAAGAGACATCGAAAGTTATTGGCTTGATCTCGAACGTGATTTCGGAGAATATATGCCAACCCTTAAGGTTAGAGAGATGATTTCTGGGGAACAAACAATACCCTTTAGCGTGGGGGAATTTTTAAAAAATATCCTAGCTTTTATGTTCAGGGAAGTGGTGGCTAACTTTAGGCTAATGGGGCAACTGATAGTATTGGCTGTATTAGGAGCACTACTTGAAAATTTAAAAACTGCCTTTGCAAATGATACTGTGGCAAAACTGGCACAAAGTGTAGTTTTTCTAGTGTTGTTTACCATAGCAATAAACAGTTTTAGGATAGCGTTGGATTTAGGTGCAGGGGTAATAAACAACATGATAGACACACTACAAGCCCTTATACCGTTATTATTAACCCTTATGGCTGGCATGGGATCAGTTACCAGTGTCGCTTTGTTTAAACCCTTAGTAATACTTATAGTTAACATAGGGGCAGTGGTAATTAAGAACATTGTTTTTCCGTTAATCTTCTTATCAGCCATTTTATATATGGTTGATAATATTAGTACATATAAATTAAATAAACTGGCTGGCTTTTTAAAGGATGCTAGCATGTATGTTTTGGGGTTTACCTTAATTTGTTTTGTGGGGATAACGGCAATACAAGGGGTGGGCTCAGCAGTTGTGGATGGTGTTGGTATAAAGACTGGAAAATTTGCTGCTAAGGTTTTTATTCCTGTGGTTGGTGGACTTTTTGCCGATGCATTTGAAACTGTTGTTGGGGCTTCCATGGTATTAAAATCCGCTGTTTCCATCTATGGTCTTGTCCTAGTTCTGATGGTAGCTATTTTCCCTTTACTAAAAATTTTGGCCATGATTTTTATATATAGATTGACCGCTGCAATTTTACAGCCATTAGGTGATACTCCAGTGGTAAAAACTTTAGAAACCATGGGTAATTGTTTAATTATGATGTTTATGGCTGTTTTAGCATCTTCATTGATGTATTTCATGACTTTGGCCATAATTATGGCAGCAGGTAACATAACTCAAATGATTAGGTAGGTGTTAAGAATGAGTATAATAAACACCATGGTACGAAACTTAGTTGTAATAGTAATAGTCATGACTTTTCTAGAAATGCTTTTGCCTGAAAATAAAATGAGATCCTTTGCCAGGTTTATCTTTGGTCTAATCATTATTGCCACTATTTTAAACCCCATTGTAGTATTTTTAAGTGATATAGGTAGGTTGCCTTTTGACTTATCGGAGGTTTCCTTTGGTACTCAACCACAGTTTAGTGATGATGACGAAATCCAAAATGTATATAATCAATTAACACTTAACAAATATCTAGAAAATATAAACAATAAAGTAATAGAAATTATAACCCCATTTATTGATGGCTATAAAGCAGATGTTAAAGTTATAATCATCGATGATTTTAACAGTGAACAGTTTGGTAAGTTAGTGGATATAAAGATTTTTTTAAGTGAAGAGTATCAGGGCGTGAATCCTGTAAAACCAGTGGTTATTGGCAAAGAACAACTTGAGGATTACATGGTTTATGAAGATGGTGATGAAATAATAAAAGAGGTCGCAAAATATTTTCAAATACCAGATTCCATAATTACTGTGATGATAGAAAGGGAGGAGGGGTGATATGGATAAGAATTTTTTAGGAAATATTATCAATCAGTTTAAAAATAACAAAATGTTGATGGTTTTAGCCGTTGCGGGTATTGCATTACTTTTGGTAAGTAGAGTCATAGGTAGTGCAAATGATCCCCAAGAAAGCAAGCCCACTTCAACACCAAGCAATGTTGAATCCTTTGAAAATGAAATTCAAAGGGAGCTACAAAAAATGTTAAATCTAATGGGTGGTGTTGGCAAAGTAGATGTGATGGTTACTTTAGAAAGTGGACCTGAAACAATTTACAGTGAAAACATTACTGAAAGTAAACGGCAAAATGATGAACAAGATAATCAAGGTGGTACCAGAACCACAGTAGAGTACAATCGCACTGGACAATTGGTGATTGTAAGACGAGGTGGAAACGAAGAACCTGTGGTTATTAAAGAAATTATGCCAAAGGTTAGGGGTGTATTGGTGGTTTGTGATAATGCTTCTAGCCCAAAGTTAAGATTGGAGATAACTAAAGCAATACAGGCAGTGTTAGATGTACCCGCATATAAAATTAGCATTGTTGAGAGACAATAGAAAGGAGGGAATAAAGTGATAGATTTTAAAGCTATTGTGGCAAAAAGATTTAAGCCAATACTGTTTATTGGTGTTATAATATTAGGTACAGCGCTGGTATTTACATTTGGAGGTTTTAGCTTTGGTAAGGAGCCTGATGATGATGTGTTTTTCCAAGATCCAAAACCCAACGATGATTGGAGCTTAGAGAGGGCAGAAGAATTTTTTGTTGAATACCGCTTAGAAAGAGAAAGGGTTAGAAGTAGGGAAATAGATTTACTACAACAAATGATTAACAATCCAAACACCACCGCTGAGTCTAAAAGGGAAGCAGAACAAAAGCTCCTTCGTCTTAAGGATACCATGGAGTTAGAACTTTCCGTGGAAAATTCCTTGGTAGCCCTAGGATATAACCACGCCATAATGTTCTTTCAAAATGGTAATGCCAATGTGGTTGTAAATGCCGAAGCCCTAACAAGGGAAGAAAGGGCGAAAATAGCGGAAATAGTTTCAAAAACAGCTGGGATTGAACGATATCAAGTATCAATCACTGAAAAAGGCAATTAATAAATAATTTATTTTGTAATTACCAATTATTTTGGTATAATAAATTATAATGAAATCATAATATACATAATTTGGAGGTGTAATAATGGAACATACATTCACTGTGTCTCAGGGGAATGGCACTGTAAGGATCGCTGACGAGGTGGTATCCATAATTTCTGGTATCGCTGCCACAGACATCGAAGGTGTCGCTGGAATGAGTGGTGGTATCGCTGGTGGTATTGCTGAAATGCTTGGTAAGAAAAATTTATCTAAAGGTGTAAAGGTAAATGTGGGTGATACTGAAGCAACCATTGATTTATATATAATTGTTGAGTATGGATACAAAATTCCCGATGTAACTGAAAAAATTCAAGCTGCCGTTAAATTAAATGTTGAAACCATGACAGGTTTAAATGTTTTAGAGGTTAATGTTCATGTTCAAGGTGTTAAACTACAGGGCTTAACTTCTGATAAAGAAAAAGATGAGATTAAGTTAAAATAACTAATAATCCCCTGTTAACAGGGGATTTAATAAAGGGGTGTGATGGACATGCTATTAAAACAAATTATTGGAATTTTCTTGGCTTTGTTTGTTATTTTAACTGCTAGTTTTTTTACTGTTATAGCCTTTGGTTTTGGTACTTTACCCCAAACTGCCGTTGATTTTGTGGGTGATCTTTTAGGGACCTATGAAATGG
Organism: uncultured Eubacteriales bacterium; assembly: GCA_964474005.1. Lineage (GTDB taxonomy): Bacteria > Bacillota > Proteinivoracia > Proteinivoracales > Proteinivoracaceae > Alkalicella. The sequence continues at coordinate 1,666 of CAYYRM010000082.1, read as the reverse complement.
CTTTTATTTTCTTGGCTGTGATATTAGTGGCCATTTTGTATTTGGTTTTAAGCCTTAGGGCTAAAGGGCAACCAACTTCAATTTTAATTCCATCGGAATTAGGTGAAGTTAGAATTTCTTTAGACACCATTGATAGTTTAGTACATCAAGGTACAAAATCAATCAAGGGGATTAAGGAGTTAAAGACCAGAATAGCCGTTAGGGAAGCAGGATTATACATTTACGTAAAGGCAATCCTCTATGGAGATAGGAATATCCCTGAACTTAGTCAAACAATGCAAGGGATTATTCAAGAGCATGTATATAAGATCTCAGGTGTTGAAGTTACGGAAGTCAAGGTGCTAATTGAAAATGTGGCCACAGACTTAAAGACTAGGGTAAGTTAAGGCCCAGTAAAGGAGTGGCATATTATGTGGCAAGATATAAAAGAATTTATTATAAATAACAAAGGTAAAGTGATGGGCTCTTGTGTTGGCCTATTGTTTAGTATTTTCTACATATACTTGGGCTTTTTCAAAGCTACATTTGTAATAATTTGTATTGGTTTGGGTTATTTTATTGGTAAGCGATTAGATGATGATAAAGATTTTATCCAAACCATAAAGAAATTATTAGGACCCAGGGAATTCTAAAGCCTATATGGCTTTTTTTTTGCAAAAAACCATTAAAAGGAGGATTTACATATTGTCCAGAAAAATAGCTAGAGAACTGGTTTTTCAAGGTTTATACCAAATGGATATAGCAAAGGAAAGTGCAGAAGACACCATAAAGAAATTATTAGAAGAAAATGAGGTAAAGGATTTAGAATATTTTAAAAGGATTTTACTGGGTGTTGAAGAGAATAGAGCTATATTAGATGAGAAAATACAAAGATACAGTAAAAAATGGAAGGTAGAGAGACTTTCAAAGGTTGATAAAGCTATATTACGTTTGGCCACATACGAAATATTATTCGAAGGGGATATCCCTTCAGTGGTATCAATAAACGAAGGTGTGGAATTGGCTAAAAATTTCAGTGGTTCAGACTCACCTAAATTTATCAATGGAATCTTAGATGAGATAAGAAAAGAAGTGGAAGAGGTTAAATAGTTATGAAATACTATTTAGGGATTGATACTAGTAACTATACCACTTCACTGGGTTTAGTGGATCAATCAAACAATATTATCTTAGATGAGCGGGTTATGCTAGAAGTTGGTAGTGGAAAAAGGGGCTTACGACAATCTGAAGCCTTTTTTCAGCATTGTAATAACTTTCCCCGTGTTTTCCAAAAGGTTAGAGAAAGTATAGATATGAGAAAAATTCAAGGTATTGCTGTCTCTACTCAACCTAGGTATAAAAGTGGATCATATATGCCTGTGTTTCGAGCTGGAGAGAATTACGCTAATGTTTTGGCTAATACTTTAGGTATCCCAATTATTGAATGTTCTCATCAGGAAGGGCATATATATGCAGGGATGATTCCCATTGATTTAGAACCTCCTTTTTTGGCAATACATCTTTCTGGTGGTACAACAGATCTTATGTATGTAAAAGCTACGGGGTACAGGTTAGATATTGATTTGCTTTCAACATCAACGGATTTGCACTGTGGCCAATTTGTGGACCGAATTGGTGTGGAAATGGGTTTGAAATTTCCAGCAGGTAAACATATGGAGCTTTTAGC
>CAYYRM010000081.1:0-10609 GCA_964474005.1 uncultured Eubacteriales bacterium | reverse complement strand
CCACCGACGGATTTAAGATATCCGAAGAGGATTTAAAACTAAGGGGACCAGGAGAGTTTTTTGGAGTGAGACAACATGGTCTTCCTGAATTTAAGTTTTTTGATATTTTGACAGACTTAAATATGATTCCAAAAGCAAAAGTGGCAGCGGAATTTATTCTGGAAAATTCAAATAATCACGATTATAAATATATTTTAAAGCTAATTCAAAATTTCCATGAAAACTATCTAAACTAAAAAGAACCTAATCACTAGGTTCTTTTATTTATTAGTAATAAATATCAATATTGATTTTCTTTCCTCTAGTGGAAAACACTTCTAGCATATACACTAACATATGGTGCAATACTAGAAATAGAACAGCACAAAGGAGGTGAACTTAAATGGCACGTAGACGTAATAGACGTAGTTTGGTTCCTCAAGCTGAGCAGGTTCTTGATCGCTACAAGTACGAAGTTGCTTCTGAATTAGGTTTAACTAACCAAATTCAAACTGGTGGATGGAATAACCTAACCACTAGAGAAGTAGGTCAAATCGGTGGTCAAATGGTTAAGAGAATGATTCAAGATGCTGAGCAACAACTTCAAGGAAGAAAATTCTAACATTAAGATAACTAAAAACTAAATCCTTAAAGGAGGTGCAGATGAAAATGCCAACAAACAATATTAACACACCTAATAACCCTAACAACACTGAAAGGAATCAAGGATTTTCTGAACAACAAGTTCTAGTTCCTCAAGCAGAAAGAGCCCTTGAAAGCTTAAAAGAGGAAATCGCTTCTGAATTAGGATTAACTCAAAAAATCCAATCTGTTGGTTATGCCAACATGTCTCCTTATGAAGTAGGTCAAATAGGTGGCCAAATGGTTAAGAGAATGATAGAAATGGTTGAAAATCAAATGGCCAACACAGGTAACACCCAAAGATAACAATTGTATGAAAAAGAGAGGATGCTATCTTAGATCCTCTCTTTTAGTTTTTTAAAACATTAAAAAAAATACCGGCGGTGGGGGCCGCCGGTCTGGGAGAGGAGAAACCGGAGGAAGAGTTATGGGGAAATGGTTAGATTTTTGCTGCAAAGATTGGTGTGTTTGGGGATTGAATCTTTGCTGCATCTCCGGTTCATTATATATGTTGTCTAATATTTAATTATTTATACAAAAAAAATAAAAAAAATGGTAATTTCCTTATTTGTAGGTGTCAACCATATATGATAAAATTACCAATGGGTGATAAATATGAGAATAATTGCAGGTGATAAAAAGGGGTTAATCCTTAAATCCCCTAAAGGTACAAACACAAGACCCACTTCTGATAAGATAAAGGGATCAATTTTTAATATTATATCCAATCACATTACTTTTACGGACAAAGTTGGTGTAGATTGTTTTGCTGGCACAGGTTCCTTAGGTCTTGAATTCTTAAGCCGAGGAGGTAAATTTTGCACTTTTTTAGATATAAACAATGAATCCATAAAAGCAATAAAAGATAATGTGGAAAAGACAGGTTATAACTCTAAAAGTAAAGTTATTAAAAGCAACGTATTTTCTTTTTTAAATAAAGGTAACAAGTTTGACTTATTTTTTATCGACCCTCCCTATAACCAAGGATTAGCTCAAAAAATTATTGACATTATAATGGAATTAGACCTTTTAACACAAGAAGGATTATTGGTGGTGGAAACGGCCAAAGGGGAAATCATAGAAATATCAAGGGAAGATTATAAGTGTGTAACAGAAAGAATATATGGTGATACTAAAATAACTATCATAAAGGGGAGTTGAACATGGCAGTAGCTGTTTACCCGGGGAGTTTTGATCCCATTACAAATGGACATTTGGATATTATCAAAAGGGCCAGCGCAATATTTGATGAGGTTATTGTGGCAGTGGCAACCAATTCCAGTAAAAAACCACTTTTTACAATTGAAGAAAGGATATCGATAATTAATGATATTGTTAAAGAACACCCTAATGTGAAGGTCAGTACATTCCAAGGGTTACTGGTTAATTACTGTAATGAAGTAGGTGCCAATGTAATTATTAAGGGGTTAAGGGCAGTATCAGATTTTGAATATGAATTTCAAATGGCCTCCATCAACAAAAAGCTTGGAGACCATATTGAAACTTTATTTATGATGACAAGTACTAAATACTCATATCTAAGCTCTAGCCTAGTAAAAGAAATTGCAAGCCTTGATGGTAACATAAGTGATCTGGTTCCGCCAGAAATAGTAACCTGTCTTTTAAAAAAAATTAATTCTTAACACTAAACCATACTAATTTAATGGACCTATAAATCACAAATATTAGGAAAATAACAAACAAAAGGATTATTGGAATAAACAATAGGGTTACTCTGGTCATTATTAAAGCTAATGAAAATGAGGGGGCCTGATTTAAAAATGCTGGTATGGCCTGAGGTAGGACATTTACTATCCCAAATTTAACCAAGAAAAAGGTGTAAAGGGCAGCCAATGTGCCATGCAGAATTCTTGCAAAAATAAAAGGTTTTATACTAAGATCCGTATCACTAACCATACTTGCCACCTGAGCTATAACAGATATACCACTGAAAGCTATTACAAAACCCACTGTGACCAACTGTGCCAAAACGGTGGTATCCGCCGATGCAGCACTTTGTGAACCGATGGTCACCTCAAAAATACCGCTTATGTAAGCTACAATTACATCAAAGGTTACTCCAAGGGGTCCAAATACTTTTAGTAATACCATGGCAATGATATCAATAATCCCAATCTTTAATAATACTGTTATTAACACAGAAAAAATAATAATAAAGCCGCCAATGGTTAACATAGTATTTATGGAGTTTTTTACTGCGTCACCCAGCAATTGACCCACAGGTCTACCATCCTCTTCCCTTGCCTTTTTAAGACTGATAAGTGCCCTTAGAAGGATATTGTGTTTTTTAGAGTACTTATCGGTATAATTTGATCTATCACTTCTTTTATAAAACGACATTACCACCCCAACAGTTAGGCTAGATAAATAATGGGCCACTGCAATAAGCATCCCATATTCCACTTTGTGGAACATTCCAACAGCCACGGCACCAAACATAAACAGTGGATCTGCGGTGTTGGTAAAGGACATCAGCCTTTCACCTTCGGTCTTATTACATAAATTTTGTCGACGTAGTTTTCCTGTTAAAATGGAGCCAATGGGAAAGCCAGAAGCTAGGCCCACTGCCATTACAAAGGAACCTGAGCCTGGAACATTAAAAATGGGGCGCATTAAAGGCTCTAACAGTACCCCCATAAAGTGCACAACTCCTACACCAATAAGTAATTCTGCGGCTATAAAAAATGGAAGCAAGGCTGGAAAAACCACATTGAACCACAGATTTAGCCCTTCTTTAGCAGCTGCAAAAGCGTCCTCTGGAAATAATACCATAGATGCTGCTATAAACACTGTAAAAAAAGCGCCAAAATAAATTAAAGAACCTTTTTTTATCATAACCATCCTCTCCTATAAATAGCATCTATAATACATATTATATAAAAATAACTTCTATGCCTTTGATTTTAGACCTTAATCTGTAATAATTTTTTAGCTGTAACAATAACTTAAAATTAGGTGGTGATGACATGAAAAAAAATAGGCCAACCATAGGATTGGCGTTGGGTGCTGGCTCTGCCAGGGGATTGGCCCATATAGGAGTCTTAAAAATCTTACAAAAAAATAATATACCCATTGACTATATTGCAGGTACAAGTATGGGTTCCTTGGTTGCCAGTTTATTTGCCGTGGGAATTTCACCTGACATGATTGAAAAATTAGCTATTAATTTGTCATCATCTTCTTGGGTTGATTTAACACTACCCAAAAAAGGACTAATAGCTGGGGATAGAATCGAAGAAATGCTTAGGCTACTAACCAAGGGATGTAATTTCGAAGACTGCAAAATTCCCTTGAAAGTTGTAGCCACAGACATACAAAATGGGGAGAAGGTGATATTTGATAAAGGCCCAATTTACAAAGGGGTAAGGGCCAGCATTAGCATTCCTGGTATATTTAAGCCTGTTGAATATGAAAACAGACTTTTGGTGGATGGAGCAGTTGTGGATAGGCTACCTGCAGCCTTGGTCAAAGAAATGGGTGCTGATATAGTTATTGCTGTAGATGTAAATTCATTTAAGCCTTCGATAAATGTCAATAATATATTTGATGTCATTTTACAAACCTTTGACATTATGGAAAGAGAAGTATTAAAATATAGAAAAATAGATGCAGATATTATTTTAAAACCCGATGTAACAGAGATAGGATCAATGCAATTTAATAAGGTTCACGAGGGAGTATTAGCAGGGGAGGAAAGCATGAATAAAGAAATTAACAAACTAAGAGAAATTTTGGAAATGGGGGAGGCCATTGAGAATCAACAGACTATTTAGGAAAATTGCCATAGGGCTGTCTATTGTTTTTCTTTTTTATCTTTTAGCTTTTTACGACACAGGATACTTAACAGTTCAGCCAGGTTCTGCCATGCTTGTGGAAGAAATGATTGAAATCGAAAATTACCCTGAAAGGGAAGGGGATCTTTATTTATTGACAGTGAGTCAGCAAATTGCTTCTCCTATGCTCTACCTATACTCAAAGTTTAGTAATAAAGTTGATTTAGTTCCAAAGGGAAGGGTAATTCCGCCAGATATGGATTTAGAGGAATACTTCCAGCTATCTAGGGAAATGATGAACAACAGTCAACTTAAAGCTAAATATGTTGCCCTAACCTATGCGGGTATTGATGCTGAAATTTCCTCAGAGGGAGTATTAGTTGAGGGGATATTAGCCAATGGAAGTGCCTACGGATTTTTGCAAGAAAATGATATTATAACTGAAATAGAAGGACAAAGGGTTTACTTTGATGAGCAGGTTGTGACACAAATTAGGCAAAAGGAAATTGGAAGTACAATAAACATCCAAGTTATAAGAGATGGAGAGATTTTAAATCTAGAAGTGCCAGTTGGTCAAAGTGGTACAAGTGGAGGAACACCTGCATTGGGAATTTGGGTGAGAAATAAAGAGCTTACTTTAACTTCACCCATTGACATAAACATTGCCACAGGCAATATTGGGGGACCTTCTGCAGGAATGATGTTTGTTTTAGAAATCTACAATAGATTAACAGATGGTGACATAACCGGTGGAAAGAAAATCGCAGGAACTGGAGAAATTCTGTGGGATAGGTCAATAGGTCCCATTGGAGGCATGAAACAAAAGGTTTTTGCAGCGGAAAATAGGGGAGCAACTATCCTCCTTTGTCCAGTGGAAAATTATGAAGAGGCTATCTTGTACGCAACTGAAATTGAAGTGGTGGCAGTTTCAAACTTTCAACAGGTCTTAGATTATTTAAATGATTTAAACTAACAACAAACCCTTAAGATACAATTCTTAAGGGTCTAATTTTTATTATAAAACCATTAACCAATTAGGGGATTAACACAGGATTCAATGTATCCACTAGAATTTTTTATGGCATTATTTATTTATTATGGGTTTGCAAATAAACTCTAACTGGGGTGTGGGTTTTTTATAAAAGAAGTTGGTGTAAATGTTGGTAGCCCTATTTTCCAATAAAAGCTGATTACGTTCTATGGAATTTTCAGCAAAGCAATTTAATAATTTTTTGTAATTAAGGGAAAAGGGCACCTTAGAAGTTTTTTTCATTTGATTAAGTAATTCTAATCCCTTTTGATTACAACCAAGGATTCTGATGTATTTTCCAGGGTGGTAATTTGAAGTTATTACTAGCTCATCTTTAATATTTAGGATAAAATGTAGTAGTAACCTAGATAATCGACTTTTGGAAAAACGTTTGCTTTTTACATCCTCTAATAATTCACTTATTGTGTTTGCCGTTGAAGCCTTTTGCATGATTCGGTTTTCAAGACCAGGTTCAATACGGCTAATGCATTTTAATCCATCGGCCTCCTGTCGATATAGCAGTGCAAAAAGGAAATCTGACATTACGTCAAAATCACCTGGATTTTGAATGTTGAGAAATGATTCATCAATGATTGAGAAGCTCCTTTTTGTCATGTAACCCTCATAGGTTCTATCATTTTTTTTAATGTATGGCCTCAATGCCGTGGCACTGGCTATATCACCAGGGCTTAGATGTGTATCATTATACTTATTGTTAATCCTAGTTATGGTACTAACATTAAGCTTAAGATCATTTTTAATAATGTTTTTCAAATACTCCAACCCCAAGATATTGTTTGATCCCATTAGAACCTCAGGATAGTCTAACAACTCTGTTAAAGCTCTATTATAATTCATCCCTTTTTTAAGAGTTTGTTTTATGGATTCGGAGTTATTTTCAAGTTCTAAAAGATTATGAGCAGTTTCATATAGCTTAGTTATGTCACCACTTTCCGACCCAAAAACTAAGTCAGTGACCACCCCTGAGTTTGCCAGTAAATGAACGGCACCAAGGGCAAATCCCTCTGCACTTTGGGTGGCATAAACAGTGGGGAGCTCTATGACAAGATCTACACCATGTTTAAGTGCTAACTTTGTTCGAGACCATTTATTTAAAATAGCAGGTTCTCCCCTTTGCACAAAGTTACCACTCATCACCCCCACTACATATTCACTTTTTATTAGTTCCTTAGCTTTATTAATATGATATAAATGACCATTGTGAAAGGGATTATATTCAATGATAATACCCAAAACTTTACTCAAAACAGATCATTCCTTTTTATATTTTTATTTTTATTATAGCATAAAACAATAATTACCTTAAAATACTAATAAAAAAATGAACTTTCATATCTTATCTCATTAACAAAATAAAGAAATTCTATTAAATTCGACAATAAATTTATCTCTAACCCTTGCAAATCAGCTCTATAAAGACTAGAATAAGATAGGGATTGTTGTCATAAAACATAAGGAGGTTACTGTTTTGAAAATTTTAGTTTTAAACTGTGGTAGTTCTTCACTAAAATATCAAATGTTTGATATGAATGGTGAGCAAGTTTTAGCAAAAGGACTTGTGGAAAGGATAGGCCTTGAAGGCGCTGTATTGGTCCATCAAAGGGGACAAGAAGATAAAGTAAAAATGCCCAATGATATACCAAACCACAAGGTTGCCATAGGCTTAGTAATTAAGACTATGGTTGACGAAAATCTAGGTGTTTTAAAGGATATTTCAGAAATCGATGCTGTGGGACATAGGGTTGTTCATGGTGGAGAAGAATTCTCTGGTTCAGTTCTAATTGACGATGCAGTATTAAAAACCCTTGATAAATGCATAGAGCTGGCACCCCTACATAACCCACCTAACATAATGGGTATAGAGGCATGCGCTGAAGTTTTACCAAATGTTAAACAAGTTGCTGTATTTGATACTGCTTTCCATCAAACAATGCCAAAAACTTCATTTGTTTATGGTTTGCCATATGAGGCATACGAAAAATATTCCGTTAGGAGATACGGTTTCCACGGAACTTCACATAAATATGTATCACAACAAGCAGCTCAAATCCTAGGAAAAAACATTGAAGATTTAAAAATCATAACTTGCCATTTGGGTAATGGTGCTTCTGTGGCAGCAATCGATGGTGGTAAATCAGTGGATACTTCCATGGGTTTTACACCTTTGGAAGGTTTAGTAATGGGTACTAGAACTGGAGATATCGACCCTGCCATAGTATTCTACTTAATGAAAAAGACTGGCCTTGATTTTGACGGTATTAATGACTACCTAAACAAAAAATCTGGTGTTTTAGGTATCTCAGGTGTAAGCAGTGACTTTAGGGATATTGAAGACGCAGCTGCCCAAGGTAACGAAAGGGCGCAACTTGCCTTAGATATTTTTGCCCAAAGGGTTAAAAAGTATATTGGAGCTTATGCGGCTGTGTTAGGTGGAGTGGATGCCATAGTATTTACAGCTGGTTTAGGTGAAAACTCACCAGAAACCAGAGAACAAGTATTGCAAGGCATGGAGTTTTTAGGGGTAGAAATTGACACAACAAAAAATAAGGTAAGGGGTAAAGTGACCAATTTCTCTAAAGAAGGAAGTAAGGTTCAAGCATTGCTTATCCCAACAAATGAAGAATTGATGATAGCAAGGGATACAGAGGAAATCGTAGGAAAATAACAACTTGACTTTTTACCAATAGTGATATAAAATTGAGGGTGATTTCGTGAGTGATATTTATGCCCCCATAATTAAACTCGGGGAAGTTAATAAAGGTCCAGAACAGTCAAAGGATTTTATTTTTACCATTTCCCAAAAAGAAATGGAAGAACAAATGCAGGATTTTGAGTTTTTAAACCCTGTGGTCTTTCAAGGAGTTGTAAACTTCAAAGAAAACATATATAATTTAGCTGGTGAGATAACAACTCAATTAAGGCTAAAATGTGGTAGATGTGTAGAAGATGTAGTTTATGATGTAAAACAATCTGTGGAAGAGAATTACACCCTGAAGGACATAACCGATGAGGATATCATTAAACTTGATAAAGATGTTTTGGATTTAACTGAACTGGTAAATGAGAGCATATATTTATCAGTCCCTTACAAGGTTTTATGTAAAGAAAGTTGTTTAGGATTATGCCCACAATGTGGTAGTAACCTGAATATATCAAAATGCCAGTGTGAAGGTGAATCTATTGACCCAAGAATGGCAATTTTGAAAGACCTTTTCAAAGAATGATGCTGAAACTAGGGAGGTGGATATAAATGGCAGTACCCAAAAGACGACATTCCAAAGCTCGTCAGGCAAAAAGGAGAGCTAACTGGAAGTTAGAATTACCTACAAGCATGGCATGTCCACAATGTCATCAACCAAAATTACCACATAGAGTATGCCCAGAGTGCGGATACTACAAAGGTAAGCAAGTAGTTGCTAAATAAAGAAGAAGGTGGGGATAGTCCCATCTTCTTTTTTATTTTTATTGGGTATAATAATAAATAATACTTGCAATACAGTCAAATCTTATTTATAATTGTTAATAGCAGGTACTAATAATTGGTTTTAAATAGGGAGGGATACCTTTGGCCCGGGGTAATAAAAACAAGAAACAACGGCATCAAGATCTACTGAAGTTAATTGAAGATAATCCATTTTTAACTGACGAAAAATTATCTGAAAGGTTCAATGTTTCTATTCAAACAATACGTTTAGATAGATTAGAGCTTGGTATCGCTGAGCTTAGGGAGAGAACTAGGTCCATGGCCCAGGATGTGCACAGTGAGCTTAGGTCATTGGATCAAAAGGAATTAATCGGTGAATTATTATCTATAGAGCTAGGTAAAAGGGCTATTTCCATGTTTAATACCACTGAACAAATGACTTTTCAAAAAAATAGGATTGTTCGAGGTCACTACATATTTGGTCAAGGTAACTCTTTGGCTGTGGCAGTTATTGATGCCAATGTGGCTTTAACAAAAGAAGCTTCGGTAAAGTACTTAAGGCCAGTATATGCCAATGAAAGATTGGTGGCAGTGGCTGATGTTGTTGATAAAAGTGATGGTAAGTATATTGTGGAAGTAAGTACAACCAGTGAAGATAAGCTGGTTTTTCAAGGAAGATTTATAGTTGTGGAGAAAGGGGAGAGTAAATAGTGAAACTTATTAATATCGCGTTGGATGTTATGGGAGGAGATAATGCTCCATACTCAAATATTGATGGGGGAATTGATGCACTGAAAAGTGATAAAGAAATCTACATAATTTTTGTGGGACCTAGTAAAACTATTGAGGAATATTTAGCTAGCAAGGATCTTTCAGATGTAAAAGATCGTTTTGAAATAGTTGATGCTCAAGAGGTTATCACAAATGAAGATAAGCCAGTTGAAGCAGTGAGAATTAAAAAGGATTCATCTTTAGTTAGGGCTGCAACCTTGGTAAAAGAGGGTAAAGCGGACTCAGTGGTTACAGCAGGTAATACAGGGGCATTTATGGCAGCGGGAATTTTTGTTTTAGGTAGGATAAAAGGTATAAGTAGACCCGCATTGGCTCCAATTTTCCCTGCAAAAGGTGGTGGCCATACAGTGGTTTTAGATATAGGGGCAAACATGGACGCCACTGCAGAAAATTTATTACAATTCGCAAAAATGGGTAGCATCTATGCTGAGGCTGTATTTAATATCTCAAAACCAAAGGTTGGGCTACTGAATGTGGGTGTTGAAGAAGGTAAAGGTAATGAGGTAACTAAAAAAGCGTATGAAATGTTAAAGGAAGTAGATGACATAAACTTCATTGGAAATGTTGAAGCAAGGGAAGTTCCCCTAGGTGCGGCAGACGTAATTGTTTGTGATGGTTTCGTTGGAAATGTTATGTTGAAATTCATGGAAGGCCTAGCTTCCTCTATTTTCTCCACACTAAAGGAAGAACTCATGAATGGTTTTGTGAGGAAGATTGGGGCTGTGATGCTTAAAGGAGCATTTGTATCCTTTAAAAAGAAGATGGATTATTCCGAGCATGGAGGGGCTCCATTATTAGGGGTTAAAGGTGCATGTATAAAATCCCATGGTTCCTCTGATGCAAAAGCCATAAAGAATGCCATTTTAAAACAAGGAAAGGGGATGATAAAAGAAGGGGTTTTGGAAAGATTTAATCAAGGCATATAAT
>CAYYRM010000080.1:0-10724 GCA_964474005.1 uncultured Eubacteriales bacterium | reverse complement strand
GGTCATCTCCTGATGCAGCCTCGCCGGGGCAACTCCACGCTGACTGCCGTTATTTAATAGAACAAGATATTACTTATTGGAATTGGTCTGGTTGGAGTATGTCAATGTCCAATATTCCTATTCCTTAATCGGGAGTTTGGGCTTTCTGAACACAAATAAATATTCATGGGCAAGTAAAAGAAAATTATGTTCTATGCTCCTCTTGTACCAAAAACCTGTGGCACTACAGTTGTGCTGTTCCTTAATAATAATTTCTTTCAACACAAATCCTGACTGTAGAAAGACCTGCATAAGACTAAACCCTAATGGAACCACGTGCTTCTTTCTTCTTGTATCTCCAATAAGAATGGCGCAATATTTATCCTCTTTTAGTACTCTAAAGCTTTCTTTTGCTGCTTGCGACATTTCTTTAATGAAATCCTCTATGTCTAAGTGAGACAAATCCCCTTGTATCTGCTCACTATAGCGAATGATATTACTGTAAGGTGGATGTGTGCAGACTAAATCTATACTTTCTGATTTAACCGATTCTAAATTTCTTGCATCTCCAAGCTGTATTTGGCATTCATAAGCATCACTTCGTTCAAAACTTGTGTTTTCTGTGGAAATTTCAATTGCTTCTGGGTTTATATCAAATCCTATACCCTTTCGACCAAGTAACTTTGCCTCAACCAAAGTCGTTCCACTACCCAAAAATTGGTCTAAGACTACTTCTCCTTTTTTAGAATATCTTTCTATAATATTTCTAGGTATATAGGGGGACCAGTTCCCTCTGTAGCGTCCACTATGAGTAGCCCATTTTCCCCGTCTCTTAAAACTCCAAACAGTCGTAGCCTCTAATCTAAAATCTGTGGGTTCCCAGGTCTTACTTTTAGCTTTAATAGCATACTCAGTAGTTTTTTCTTTAGCTACACTACTTTTCCAACTAATAGGCAGATTGTAAGATATTGGTTTCCAGTTTTTAATCATTCTCGCCACCTCCAACTGAAAATGAAAAGTCAGACTCTATTATTAAGTCTGACTTTTTAAGCTATGTTGTTATTTAATTTTGTAACAAAGTTGCTTAAATAATTTACCAATATAGGGCTTAATTATAATTATTGTATTTGTTCACCTATCTACAGAACATATATTCGACGTCATTCTGAAAAATCCTCTTTTTTATTGGATTTTTTTACTAACTATTTGTTATTTATTTTTCTTCTTATTGTCAATTCTAAGTATTCTTGATTATTGTCTATGCCAATATATTTTCTGCCCATATAATTAGCGACAATTCCAGTTGTTCCACTACCATTAAAAGGATCTAAAATAAGGTCACCTTCAGCCGTTGATGCCTTAATTATTCTTTCTAACAATTTAATTGGTTTCTGAGTAGGAAATTTTCCGTGTTTCTTCTCAGATTTTGACACAATAGGGATTTCCCAAACATCTCTCATCTGCTTGTTATTGTTTTCTGCTTTCATATACTTATAATCAAAATAATGTTTATTTTTTTTTGATTTCTTTGCCCATAGTATAGTTTCAGTTGAATGTGTAAAGTACCGGCAGCTTAAGTTCGGTGGAGCATTTCTTTTATACCAGGTGATATTATTTAAAATCACATATTCTAATTGTTGCATTGCAAATCCAACAGAGTATATGTTATGAAATGTACCAGATACCCATAAAGTACCATCAGGTTTTAAAATCCTTTTACATTCTCTTAGCCAATTAACATTAAATTCATGAATTTTTTCTAACTCAATACCTTTATCCCATTTTCCTTTATTAACAGATACCATTTTACCACCACTACAAGTGATTCCGTCATTGGATAAAAAGTAAGGTGGGTCTGCAAATATCATATCTATTGTGCCTTGTTCTACTTCTTTCATTATCTCTATGCAATCTCCTAGAATTAACTCAAAACTCTCTTCACTATAATATTTATACATTTTGCAGACCCCACATAAGTTATTTGCTTAAGATATTAATTAAAACTTCTTCAAGCATTCCTTGTTTTGCTAAATTAAAGTTCATAAGGTAAGATAATGTTCTAAATCCTTTAAGTAATTGAGACTTCGTGTTATTTCCCCAGCAACCTTTTCCATCAGTTATCATTACAAAGTCTATGTTATGCTTTTCTAAATCACTTTGTCTATTAATATAACTATCGATAATTTCTTCTGGTTTAGATCCACCACCATTAAAGTAGTTCACCTCAATATTTATACACTTACTCCCTTTAAGTAAGATAAAATCAGCCTTTCTATTTTGAATATCCTCCGAAACAGAAACACCGTATTTCTCTAATTCCTTAAAAGTTTCTTGAAATAATACTACTATCCCATGTTTTTCACAAATGTTTTCAATCATCGGGTGACATGCTAGTTCAAAGGCACTTCCCCCTCTATTTTTTCTTCCATTTGAGTCAAGGCCAACTAGAACCCCGATAACATAATCAACTATGCTACTTTCAGCTAAATTTAAAAAAAGATTTTTTAACCCCATCCTATCAAAAAAAGATAGGTATAAGTCTATTTGCTCGTTAGATAGCCCTTGCTGCAATACCCTAATATTAAAATCAAATTCAAGGTTATTTTCCTCACCTACATGACTATTTACGACTGTTAATTTTTGATTTCTTCCATTCCAAACCTTCTCTCTATCTACTTTTGCCAAAGCAAAAAGTAGGGGAAAAGTTGCAACTACAGTAGGTATTTTTTGCAGTAATTCTTTAAATGTAATATCAAAATCAGAGCATTTAATTAAAGAGTTCATTGCATTTAACTCAATCTTAAAAGGTTTGTATGCCTCAACATTATCCCAATTTACATAAAAGTTAAATCCCCTATTGGTCTCCAGCAAGTTTTCTACAAACAAATTCGCTAATTCTTCTTTAGGCATTTTAAGATATTCCATTACAATCCCCCCACGGTATATATTTAATTTATTACAACTATTTCAGTTATTGCTCCTCTTGAATTACCTTTGCTATTTATCATTCTTTTAGCTGAAACCCTTCTAACCTTGAATTCAGAAAACAGATTATCAAAAAAATTATCGCTTTGGTCATGGTTTTTGGGGTCAGAATTACTCAACATTAAAAAAGCTTTTTTTTCATAGTGTAGCTTTGTAAAAAAATCTGCAAGTTCCTCTTGATGTATGTCATTAAACTCACCTGCATACGAAGTAAAACTTGATGTCTGATTTAAAGGTCTGTAAGGCGGGTCAAAATATACAAATGTATTTTCATCAACATAATCATAGCATTCTTTATAGTCGCCACAATGAATATGGGTATTTTGCAGCAAATTACTTACTGCAGTAAGATTCTCAGCATCACATATTTTGGGATTCTTATATTTGCCAAAAGGAACATTAAATTTCCCTTTAGAATTCACCCTAAACAACCCATTAAAACAAGTACGATTAAGAAATATAAATAGACTAGCTTTGATTATTCCATCATATCCAAATGCATCATAGTTCTCAATATTGAGTGAGTTAAATTTATCTCTAATCTCATAGAAAAGACCTTGTCTTTCATTGCCATCCAAAATTACATATAATTCCTGTAGTTTTTTAAGTTCTTCAATTAACTGTTCAACACTTGTTTTAATAACTTTATATGTAAGAATCAAGTCCGCATTAACATCAGAAATATAACTTTCCTTTATCTGATATTTTTGTACTATATTAAAGAATACAGCACCACTACCTACAAAAGGTTCAACATATCTTGTTACTTTTCTTTCTTTTAATTGAGTAGGGTAAAAATCTTCAAACTGAGTTAAAAGCTGAGTTTTCCCACCTGCCCACTTTAAAAAAGGTTTTGCGGTCACTAAATTACCTCCTTTCTTTCTAATTTTTTATTATAACATATTTAACATTAATTTGTGTAAGAGGTTTTTAGGTGATATTATCCTATTTCTATACTATTCATGTCAATTATTTTAGCTATGTATGTTGAGAAAACTTTAAAATTTATTATCCTAAACACTATAATCAGTCTGTCAATTCTTTATAAAAATTACATTCTCCATTTTTAAGGTATCAGACACAAAGTCTGTCCTATAACCTGCATCCATCCATGTAATAGCCTGAGAATGGTCATAATTGTTAGACCACCATGCCTCATACTTAAATGCTGACTGTGGTAGTTTGTCTCCTATAATCTTTTCAATCTCGTTAAAGGATAAGACAACCCTCTCTGCATCTGACCTTAAAAGATAGTTTCCAAGACCAATGTACTTATCGCCTTTAGCCAATTGAATTACCTCCTTACTATAATAAAATCACTGATAAAAAAGTACTATTAGATTTGAAATCTGTATCTATTTACTATTAAAACTTTAATAAGCCATAGATTAAACTATTTTTGCCATATGTGGCACCACAAGATCATGTCTTAATCCTTGGGTATGACGGGCTGGATTATTATTAGGATACTGTATGGTAAATTTCTCAGAAAAATTATCATAATAAAAATGAGCATTAGTGCTAATTTTGGTAAATCTGTGTTTTAACTTATCTAAGTCTTTATGTTTAGGACCCCATACATACCAGATAAATGGAAAAAATTTACCCTCTGTCTCACAGATTTTAGGGTTAAGTAATCCTTTGTATTTTTTAATGGCTTCATCTAAATCTTTATTACAAATATACATTAAGTTAAGCACTTGAATATAGGAATTATGAGCAATTACTTTTCCTGAACATAAAAAAGCTTTTTCAATTATTGTTCTTACGTTAGGTAAGAGTTGGTCCCTTCCTATATCAATTTTTTGCAGTGAAGAGTTATTAATATCACTTGGTTGAGCAGATCCAGGATTTTTTCCTACCACAGCACCAATACATCTGTCATACTCTGATGGTTTATTTATTTTTGTTAGATATATTCGAGTATCGTACCTAAATAAGTGACCTTCACTTTGTTCAAATCTAGCCCAATAATAACTCATTAAAATATCCCCTTTCTATAACAATAGGTTTATTACACATTGACTTATTCTCTGAATAGTTCGATAATCCTTCTTTATAAGTTATCTAAGATTACTATGTTAAGAACAATAACTACTCAACTTCAAATAACCCATTCAGCCAATCTTTACACCTTTGTAGTGAATCAAATGCTTCTGTCCACGCATCTCCATGGGTGTTGTCAACACCTACAAAGAAATCGCCTTCTTTTGTGTAAAAACGTCCTAGTGGTTCTCTGGTTTGAATTATTTTGAGTATTTCTTCGTTAGATAGCTCTTTGATTTCCATTGGATGTTCCTCCTCAATATAAATATAGGTATGTAAAAATTATATCCTACTCCTTTGACAACAGTATGTCACAGGAGTAGGATATTTCAGGTTTTATAGATGGGATGATATAATTACAAGATCTCCATAGGGAATGGGGATGGTTTTGTGGGTTAGGTCCACACAAAGTGAACCCCTACAGTTGGAGCTCCTTTGCTTCCATGGAAACAAAGTCAACCTTCTTAAGCATATTACTTAAGCAGGGCGATTAAATCCGAGGAGTTGATTTAAGTGGTGATTGGCTATGTGGAAGAAGGGGCGAGAAATAGGACGTTTCGAGGGGCCCACTAGCCAGGACGGCGGATTGGGCCCGTACCCTTCTGGAGCAATAGACAGAGCCCTTAAATCCCGACGTAGGATTTCGACCTGTGTAGTAATATGCCGACCCCAGAAGGTGACTTTGTTGCATATATGGCAGTGTTTTCTTGTGGGTCGGTCAGCCCAGAGGCATTAGGGATGGTTTCGTGGGTTAGGTCCACACAAGGTGAACGCCTACAGCGTGGGCTACGATGGGTCTTGGATTTTTACAGATTTATTTCACTATCTCAAATACAAATACAACGGGATTCAGAGGGTTTTCGTTAAGGGGAGAAACATCCACAGATTTAATCTTAAGCTTTATCCCCAATGCTTTTTTGTACTCATACAAACGCCCTCCTGCACATCGTTCAAAATATGATTCTATTGTTTCAGGCAATTGAAATGTCCCTTTATGTGCCAGTCTGGCTTTTCTGTAGTATCCATGGGTACATGCAAACTTGACTGTAAAAGTGTTATCGTCATTTAAAACGGCTTTTGCTCTCTTAAATGTTTGCTCAAAAATTTCCAGTCTTTCGGCAAGGGGCAGATAGGCGGGCATCCCTTGTCTCAAATTCTTGGATAATACCCTCAAAAACAGGCAATATCTCCTCTGGGATTCCACTATTTTTCTTTTGCATTGCCTTTAGCATTGTTTTCATAGGGCTTATCCTTGTACAGTTGCAGTCTTGTTTTCGAAGTCCATGTGGTACAGCTTTTCGTGGTGGTTAATGTTGATTATCCCCTTTGTTAGGCGGATTTTCAGGATGCAACAATTCTTGTCATTCTCATTGTTGGCCATGTCGTACCATTTGGCAAATGCTGTACGAAGCTTAGTCCTTAGTTCGGCGTTTTTCGGGTCTAGTACCCAGCCTAAGTTTTCGCCTATGCCATTGGAGGTAAACCACTCAGAACTTACTGCAATGGCAACCTCGTTGTTATGAGCGATTTGCTGCATTTTTGAAGATTTTCCCCATGTGGTCACGTAAAATGCACCATCTTCATAATAGGCGTCCACTTCACGAACAACTGGGCGAGGTTTTCCATCCTCGTTGGTTTGTTGCGCAATGGTTGCAAGGGCGATAATGTTATCCTTGCTGTTACCAAATTTCTCATCAAGAATTGCCATTCCTTCTTCGTATTTGTTCATTTTTTATTCTCTTTTTTATTTGATATTTTCACGTTCTGTAAAGGGTATCCACATTTCCATGTAGGCATGGTCTTCGTCGGAGCCACTGCCATAGTAAATCTCGGGGAAAAAATCGTCTGCCCTTTTTTAAGATCACAACACATAAAATATTATTGTTCAATTAGGCATGATGGTTTATATTATTTATTCTATATAAAACATATAAACACCTTTTCAAATATCTTAAAATTGTTGCTTTTATGACAGTATGACATGTAAGATCGCCCAAGCTAAAGCATGGGCTACGGTTGAGTCTTGGGTGTTGGGTTGTGGGTAGTTGGTACACAATACCGAAAACCCATAACTCATGACCCAGTTTGTGGGTCAGGATCATACGAGATGACCCCTACAGCGTGGGATACAATGTGTCGTGAATAAAAAGGGCCACACAATGTGGCCGTTAGGGTTTGGATTTGTTGTACTTAATTGCAATTTGAATAATTTCTTCCCTTGGAACTGGTCCGAAATCTCTGGAGTCAAAACTATTTAACCTATTGTCACCAATTACAAAATACTCTTCATTTCCAAGGGTCCAAATTCCATCTTTGTCTGCTAATAGACCATTATCTATAATCTCTTGAAATTTGTTACCATAGTACGCGTATTCATCATCTAGTAGTTGACCATTTATGTAAATATTCACTCCGTCTACTATTGCCACTGTTTCATTTGGTAAACCCACAACCCTTTTTACAAAATGTATGGAATCAGTGATTTTGAGAGAGACTATGCTGCCTCTTTTAATTTTTTTGTATGCTGGGTTAATATATAAAACCTCATCACCGTCGGCCAATGTTGGGTACATGGATTGCCCGTAGACATTCTTTCTCATTATACTCATATCAAGCATTAGCCTAACACCTTGCATGAAAAGTAGAACAATTATAATTATCAGGATAATGGTGAAATCTAATTTCTTAAATTGTTTTTTCCCTAATCTCTCCATATTCTCCTCCTCTAAAAATAAGTTAATGAAAATCCTACAATACATCCCACTATAAAAGCAACGCCACCATAAATTAATCCTTTTTTAAGTAAATCCATTATTGAATATTCCTTCACTTAACCCTCTCCTTTTTATTTCATGCTGACATTGGTAAAATATCTACCCAGAGTAATTATAATTAGATTGTACATATAGTACTTTGACAAAAATCACTAAAGTCCTTTAAAAAATCTGTATAGCTTTGCATAGTTTTGGGTTGTTGGAAGTGAGATACACAATACCTTGGACTAATCACTCATGTCACAGCAGGTAGCTATACTGCCACCCCAGAGGTGACTTTGTTGCTTTTATGACAGTATGACATGTAAGATCGCCCAAGCTAAAGCATGGGCTACGGTTGAGTCTTGGGTGTTGAGTTTTGGGTAGTTGGTAGTTGGTACACAATACCGAAAACCCATAACTCATGACCCAGTTTGTGAGTTAGGGTGACACTAGGTCACCCTCTACAGTTACTGCGGTGGGGGTTGTTATGAGTCTACCTTAGTGCTTGTAACACTATGGATATGGAGTCTATTTGTTTTTCTGTTACTCCTGAGATACATAGTCTAATATGGTTTTTATTATTATATTCTAATGTCCCTTGTGGAAAGAAGTCTTGGGCACTTTTTACTAGGATTCTATTGTGCTTGAGGTTTTGCTCAAATAAATGGGGG
This sequence comes from uncultured Eubacteriales bacterium, assembly GCA_964474005.1. Lineage (GTDB taxonomy): Bacteria > Bacillota > Proteinivoracia > Proteinivoracales > Proteinivoracaceae > Alkalicella. The sequence goes on along the minus strand of CAYYRM010000080.1, from coordinate 2,287 downwards.
TCTATATGATTGGGTAGTTGTACCCATATGAATATTCCTTGTTCAGGAACATGCCATTTTAGGCCCTCTGGGCTTAGTGTATTGAAAATTTCCCTTGCTCTTTTGAGTTTCTTTTCGTAGGACTTCTTTACTTTATTTATGTGTTTTTGGTACATCCCTGATTTTATAAATAGCTCCAGAGCTGCCTGGGGTAAGTTGGATGTGTTTAGGTCAGTTATATACTTAAAACCCTTCATGTCTGCCATGATGGATTCTGGAAGTATGGCTGCCCCCATCCTAATTCCAGGCATAAATGCCTTGGAAAAGCTCCGGATGTGGATTGTTTGTTTATTTGTGTCATAATAGTGTATTGGCATGGAGCCTTTCTTTGAGCCTAGGTCTGCCAAGTAGTCATCCTCTATTATTAGTACGTTATACTTTTCAGCAAGCTGGGCTATTTTCTGTTTATCTTTTTCTGTGAGGGCATAGCCAGTGGGGTTGTGATGTCTAGGCATTATGTAAAAGGCTTTTATTTCACCTGTTTTGAAAATGAGTTCCAATTCTTTATGGTCCAATCCCTGTTTTGTCCTTTGTATCCCTGTAACTTCTATTCCTAAATGTGTGGCAAGCTTTAGAACAAGATCATATGTGGGTTTTTCCACTAACAATTTCCCTTTATTTTTACCACAAACGTATTGCAAACTTAAATTTATGGCCTGCTGGGCTCCGTTGGTAATTAGTATATTTGAAGGGTTTGTATAGACACCATCCTTTTCTAGCTCACCCTTCAAAGTTTCCCTAAGGGGTAGGAACCCTCCGTCTGTTTCATAATTAAATAAGCTGTATTTGTACATTTCTACAGCTTTGTTCATCACATGGGTGAATTCCCTATAAGGGATGAGCCTTTGTTCCAGTGCCACTGTGCGAAAATCTGTTATCTCTGGAACTGATGTTGCAGCCTGTAGGGTATCAATTAAGTAAAAACCTCCACGGGGAATACTGTAAACTTTGTGTTCTGCCTCCAACTCTTTATATGCTTTATTTACTGTTATTTTATTTACTTTAAGGGCTGAAGATACCTCTCTACAACTGGGGAGGCGTTGACCTATCTTTATTCTACCAAGTTTAATCTCACTAAGTATATAGTCCTTTACAGTCCCAATCTTAGTTTTTTCCATATTGTACACCCCTTTGTAGTAGTGCAGATTCAAAATCTCGTAATTGAACTACTCTCCCTTACATTATATACTGTTGCTAAAATATAACAATACTTTTTAGGGAGTGTTTACGATGTATAAATTGCTCAATGTAAGAGATTATGGAGAGGGTACAGGGATGGTTAAACTCAATAAAGAAGATTACTTTAAAGTGATGCCACTGGTAAATGAGGTGCCATATAATAACTTGTTTGCAAAGGTTGTTGTTGAGAATAAGGTTTTTGGGGAAGTTTATGTGGATTGTGATAGGAAACCCACGGTATGTTTGATTATCCATAAGTACGGAATGTCTTTTTTATGTGGTAATTATCTGAATGATTCCTTTAATGATAGCCTAATAAGGTTTCTGAATAATAGCTTGTTAAACCCTAATGGAAAATGGCTGCTGGTGCATCCTAATAACTGGGAGTCTATAATTCCTGTATTATTGGATCGAAATTCAATAAAGCTTTATGATGTAAATGAAACAGAGCCTAGGGTTGAACAAAATTATTTCTTACAAACCCAAAGGGTTAATTTTAAGTTTCATTATGAATTATTTCAAGAGGCTGTTAAAGCACCAGATGGCCTTACAGTTAAAAAAATAGATGAGGATATATATGATAAGATTCATGGTTCTGTGATCCCTAAATATTTTTGGGATAGTAAGCAGGATTTCCTCGAAAATGGGGTAGGTTTTTCTTTAATGGACAAGGATAAGGTTATAAGTACTTGCTTTGCTTCTTTGATAACTGACAATACATTGGAGCTTGGGGTAGAAACTACAGAGGAGTTTAGAAATAATGGTCTATCCATTTATGCTGCTTCCCAGTTGATAAAATACTGCATGGAAAATTCCCTAAAACCCCTTTGGTCATGTAGGAGTGAAAATCTTGGTTCATTTAGGCTTGCAGAAAAGTTGGGTTTTAGGCCTGAGTCATACCATGTTTATTATTGTTTGGTTAAAGGGTAAACACAGTTGGTCCAACCACCCTAAAGGACTGGCATGGTTTTATGGGTTAGGCCATGAAGATATTTTGGGTAATATTGAGCGTCCATTCCACATTGTTCCAATTCCTAATTCTTGGGGTGAGATATTCTGATAACTTCCG
>CAYYRM010000079.1:0-10726 GCA_964474005.1 uncultured Eubacteriales bacterium | reverse complement strand
GTTCATCTTGCTCTTCATCGCCCCACTCATCTTGAAGTTCTTCTATAGGGTCATATTCCTCATTCATTTCAAAATCTAAATCTATATCCATTTCTTTTGCTTCTAGTAAGTTGTCTAATCTTTTTATTAAACTTTCAAGCGTTCTTGTTATAGCAAATGATGAAGATGATAGTAACTTTCTAAGAACTAAAGTCATCAAGTGCCTTTGGCTAACAGGTAGTGCAAATAATTTTTCTTTTCGTAGATACTCCGAAACCCCTTCATAAAGGTTCCATTCATCATCGCTAGGGTAGTATTCTTGTACCATAGATACCCTATTTGTATAAGGCACATATTCGGTTACTTGCTTTCTAAGAGTCCTCTTACAAAAAGGAGCTAACCTTCTTTTTAGCAACTCGTTCCTTAGTTTTTCCGAGCCGTTTCTAACAAATTGTTCACTGAAGGTTTTTTTATCTCCGAATGCATAGTTATCTATAATACTAACTAGGCCATATAACTCCATTAAGCTATTTTGTAGCGGAGTTGCGGTTAGAAGCAACTTTTGATATGGCTGTACTGCTTCTTTAATATTATTACCTATTTTATTACTGGGTTTGTAAACATTCCTCAATCTATGTGCCTCATCTATAACTACTAAATCCCAATGCACATTTTTTATCTCGTTTTTCATCTTACTTGCAAAATGATATGAGCATATAACTGCTTTACTTCTTATATCGAAGGGGTTAAAGTATCCTTTCCTCTTAAGGTCATTGTAAGATTTATTTTCCAAGATAATGGAGTCTATAAAAAACTTCTCTGAGAGTTCTTGATGCCATTGTTTTCTCAAAGAACTAGGCATAATCAAGAGTATTTTCCTTTTTCTCTCAGCCCATTTTTGAGAAATTACTATCCCTGCTTCTATTGTTTTACCAAGCCCAACTTCATCAGCTAAAATAACCCCATTGGAAATAGGTGATTTTAACGCAAATAAGGCGGCATCTATTTGATGAGGGTTTAAATCTACTCTGGCGTTAGATAAAGAAGACGTCAAGCTTTCAATGCTATCAGAAGCTCTATTTAATGTCAGTTCTGTTGCAAAATATTTAGCGTGGTATTTAGTGTACATTATTTTTCACCTGCCTGTCAGGTAATAATTTTCAATCTCTAACTAAATATATTCTTCTTTTTTTCCTAATCTCCTTGTTTATTATCCATATATTAAAAAATAAAAATAGGCCATGCTATGCATGGTCATTTTCCCTCTAATTTTTCATAAGCTTCTTTGCTTCGTTTTATTTTTGTGCTTGAATGCAAATGAATTCCAGCATTAAAATCACTGAAGCGACTTATTAGAGATATACATTTCCTATTTTTTAGATCAGTTACATTCTCAAAATCGTCATCAATAACAGTGGAGTTCTGCGAGTATCTCAGCTTTTCTTTGATTATATAACTTTATAATTTCTCTTAATTGTTCTAGTCCTTCATACATTTTCTATTCCCCTAATGCTAAATGATTCTGGAGTAGCAATTGTTTATTGTCTTAGTATCAAACACTCACCCCAACAACCCCGACTGCCTGCCCGAGCTTGTGATAACCACTTCCCTTTTTGCCCTGGTTATTGCCACATATAGTAACGATCTTTCGGCATCGTATGCTTCTCTTTTGTTTACTGGGTCTGTTGCTGCATCTAGTACTGCTTTTAGGGGTATAACTCCTTCGTTTACTCCTGCTACAATTACACAGTCAAATTCCAAACCCTTTACTCGATGCATGGTTGCTATTCTTACACCTTCCATGCTTTTTTCGTCTGTTCTGTTGTTTTTTATTTCGTATGTTCTTATACCTTTGTTGTTTAAGTGTCTGCGTATATTTTCTAGTTGTCTGTTGGTTCTGGCTGTTATGCAGATTGATTTGCTATCTGTGTTTAGTGCCTGCCATCTTCTAATGGTTTCATAGATTTCAGCATGTTCATCTGCTTCTGTATTGAAGTTTTGCACAATAGGCTCTTTGCCATGGGTAAGGGATAGGTATCCCTTACCTTCATCTATTCCGTCATCTAAGTCGTCTAGGGGAAGTCCGTCTATTATTCTTTGGGCAAACTTCCTAATTTCCTCTGTGGTGCGGTAGTTGATTTTTAGTTTACCACTTCTTCCAGTTACGTTTATTCCACAGTCTTTTAGTATGACTTTTTTACCGTATATTCTCTGGTGTGCATCACCTACAATGAATAGATCGTTTTCATGTTCTGCTCCAGCCAGTGCTCTTAATAGCTTAAAGGAGGGTGCTCCAAAGTCTTGCGCTTCATCCACTATAACTGCTTTATATAGTCCTTCATGACAATCATTTAAAAGACTTTTTGCTAAGATAGCAGCCCTTGAGCCGTCAATTAATTTATCTCTATTGCATTGAGCTAAGTAAGCCTCTACAATGTTCCATACTTCTACTTTTTGGGAGCGGTTTAAAGGTATACCCCTCCCCTGACGGTTTGCAGACCTGTATTCCTCAAAGCTAGTGATTCCACTGGCCAATATAACTTTTTCATATTCATCCATGTAAAAGGCTGTTGGTAGATTCAAGGTATTCTGATTTTGATTTATAGCGTTTTCCCATATTCCTTTTACTTCGTCACCATATATCAGCCTTTCTGGTGTATTAGACCTAGATAAAAATTCACTTATCCATTTATCTAAGTTTTTTACTTCTATTTTGCTAAAGGTTTCTGGTGTACATATTTTCTTAAGGCTTACAGATATATCTTCAGCTAAATTACTGGTGAAGGTGGTGAAAAGGATTCTGTCACTGGGGTGTGTATACACGTTTTTAGCTAGCCATTTGGCTCTGTGCATGGCAACTATTGTTTTACCTGTACCTGCTCCTCCAGTTATTTTTGCAGGACCAGAATAGTTTCTCTCCACTACATTCCTTTGCAATGGGTGAAGAAATACTCGCCACTGATCCAGTGGGTTTTCTAGTATATCTTTGAGTTCATTTGCCCCTTCTTCACTTTCCACCACAAAAAAGCTATCTTTATTGATGTTACTTTGTATGGCATCTTCAAAACTACCCTCGTCAGTGGCTGCTGCTTGGTATTGTGAAACCATTTCTAATACTTCTTCTAAATGAAAGCCTGCAACTAAAAACGAAAGGTTTTCATAGGCTCTATTTGGTAGAAATCTTTTTATATTTTCTAGGTCCTCTTCTTTTTCTAATGTTCTTACGATAAATAAGGATTCATCAGGAATCCCTAGATTTCTTAGGTCTTCATTACTTAAGGCTTCAAATAATTTTTTAGGATTATCCAAGGTTTGGGGTGTTTCTTCAATTTCTTCCCTTGGAGTAACATCATATATTGCCACAGCACTGGTTACTGGGTCAACATCTATTCTTTTTCGACTTGCCCAGTCGTATGCCTCATCGTGGGAGTCTACCCATAGTAGGGTATAGACGTTTTTCGCCCCTTCACTGGGGATTCTAATTATTGCTCTATAGTTCCTATTGACCCTAGCTGATCTTAGATTAGGGTCAATGGCCACTAGTTTTTCATAATTAAGTCCTCTGGATGTGGGGTCGTTTAGAAATTTTTCTGTGAAGTTCCATAAATCTTGCAAAACTGAATTAGGCAGTCTTCTCCTTGCCTCAAAAAAGGTTTGTGCATATGCTATTGATGCTTTGTTTTGAAAGTTTGGCAAAAAATCTCCTCCTCACCGAAGTCTATATCAATTCTTTTGCGGTATCACTAGCCTTATCTACTTCGATTATATATACTTTCCAACCATTTTCAGAGAATTTTTCTTTAGCAGAAAAAACCTCGTCACTGTTTAATAGTACAGCTACCTTTTTTGAATGCCATACCATCTCAGCTTCGTAACCTAAAACACCATATTCTTCGGAGCTAAGTTCATAGCCAACTTCATCTGGTGGATTTGTAACTCCTGCTTCGATTAGCTCCATGGCGAAGTTATATCCAGCGGGTTCATTGGAGCTCATGATTAGTTTAAGGGTTTCTTTCCACTGGTCACTTATTACAATTTCTTTAGCTTCGATTTTAGGTGCTTTGTCCTCTTTAGGAATAAAAGTTATCTTGGAGCCAGTTTTTTCTAAAAGTAACCACTCTAGGTATTCCTTGGCCATACCTCTGGCAAGTACATCGTGTTCCATTTGGTTACCATAGCTCCTTAGACATCCATAGCAGGATGTTTCTTCCCCACAACCACAGTGTCCATCTACCCTACGATATGCTGCTTTCATAACTTCCTCTAGCTGGGAATATATACGCTTAACGTGACCCGCTCCACCAGCGGCTTCATCGAATAGGATTATGGCGGGATAACTACCACTGCGATCTAAACAGCCATTTATATCATTTCTAGAGATCCCTAAGGCATCGGAAGCCCCTTCCAGTAAGGCATAAAGCAAGGTTGTCCACTGATCATGATCGGGTATTTGCATTACATATTTGTCAGGAAACTCAAGCCTTAGGATATCACTGGTAAACACATGACCCAAAGATGCATTGGTTGGGTATTTGTTTTTACAGTCCTTACCCATCCTGTTTTTATGGTCAAAGTCATTGGGTGTGGACTGAGCATATCCACAATGCTTACAGATAAAGAGTCCAGAATTGTTGTTACCTTTATTCATAAGAACTAGCTTGCCTTGGGGTGAGTAAGTAGCATCGATTACTTTATCGGCGATGTGTATTTCTTCGTCTTTTCTTTCTAGCATTTGGTACTGGTCTAGTTCATCGAAACCAGCAAACTGGATTTTTGTAGGGTAGAATCTTCTAGGTCTACTTTCTCCCACCCGTTTTGCTTTTTCATTCCAAGAAGTTGAGAAACCAAATATAGGTATTATAAACTTGTGTGGTTTCATCTGTGCACCACAAGAACAGATATGAGCCTGGCCTTCATCTGCATCATCTAAAGTGGTAACACCATCACCTAAAGTGCTACGTCGACAATCAGGGCATTCAAAGTACCTGTAGGTTGGCCATTCTTTATCCCTTATCTTATTGATGGAATGGCTTGTCCACACTTTCCCTGCTGCTATTATTTCACTGCCTGGGGCATACTCAGATATCGCCATTTTAAGGTCCCTTGATAGGTCAACTTCTTTTGCTTCTGTGGCATTGTTAAGTATATCTAGTTTAACAACATCCACAGGGAAGCCATATTTTGGTATAACTCCACTGGAAGCAAGGAAATTTATGGTCTGTTGTTCCTCAAATGTATTGATTAGCTTTATTATGTCATCGGTATATTGTTTTTTACCGGCTTTAGTTTTTTCATTTCTTTGTTTAAGAATCTCATTAAGGTATTCTAGATCCCTTTGCTTTTCTTCAATGGCGTTTGTTAAGGTTCCATTTTCACCTACAATTTTTTCTACAAAACTCCAAGTTTTAATCTGTAAGCGTTCCATCAGTTCTGGGGAGAGGATTTTTTCTATGGCGTCCATAAGCTCTTGGGGTCTTTGATCCAGTTCTTTTTTTAGTACAGTTACAACGGTTTCTCTGCCATCGCACCCTGTAAGGGCTCTAACCTTTCCCACGAAATAGTCTTTATGTTTTCTAAAAAACCATGCCAAAACTATGGAATTTACGTGCCTTCCAGCTATTTTATCATTGGTCATCTCTATATAGGGTGCTTTGATTTTTCCACTTATTATCTCACTGGGATTTGCAAAATAATTTAAGTCATGACTGCTTCTCCTAGCATAGGTAACTGAAAAGGCTGTGGCTGATGTACGTCTACCAGCACGTCCCGCACGCTGGATATAATTACTTGTTTCTGGTGGTACATTCCTCAGTAGTATGGCTTCTAGTTGTCCTACGTCAACACCCATCTCGAAGGTTGTTGAGCAGCTTAGTACATTTACTTCTCCGTTTTCAAATTTTGTCTGAACAGTGCTAGCTGTATCTTTGTTCAGCTGGGCTGTATGTTCCCTTGCTATCATGGGTATTAACTTATCTTGGCTATATACTTTAGTGTAGTATGGATCATTTCTGAAATCCTTTGCTGTGATGTCTTCTAATAGGCCAATGCATCGGAATTCAGGACAGATGTTTTTAATGTTATGGTTAGTGACTTTACCGCAACGTTTACAGCGGAATAACTTATCTTCATCTTTATGGTACTTAACTACCCATTTCTTATAATTAATTCTTGTTAGAATCCCTTCTTGTCCTAGGTTCTCCATAACAAAATAACCTCTACCGCTCAAAGGAGTAATCATATTGTTATATATTTCAGTTAGTATTTCTAAGCCCTTTGTCTTTGCATCGGTTTTATTACTTCCCATACTTTCTAGGATTTTTCTAATATAATCAAACCTTTTGTTGTTTGCTGACCCTGCAGGAAGAAAACTTGTGATATAACTGCCTTGGTATCTACCTTTTTCTTCTTTTCTAAAATATACATTTCTATTACGGGGTGCAAAGTTCTCGTTTTCAGGATCGATATTCTCTGGGTAAGTTATGGCACCTGTCATTCGAAGGGTGTCCATAACCATTGATAGTAGTGTCCATAGTTCCTCTGGTGAAAAGCCCCATCTTCCCTTTAAATTTAATCCAGCTTTGTCTGGTAAAAACCCTATATATCCACTGCCCTCTAATCCTTGTTTTCTTTCATGGCCCATAAATTCCTTTAGGATATAGGTGCCTGCTATAATCTCTTTATCAGTATTAGAGAGATCTGCTATGTCGGGAAATAGGCTTGCTTCTTTTGCCTTTTTTACAAGTATGGGTATAAAATCCCCCAGTAATATACCATCTTCTCTGGTACGAAGCTCATTTAGAATCAGGCGTCGCCACATAAGCTGGTTATACTTGTTATCCATATATGCTGCAAAAAACGCAGCTTCCTGCCTGTTGTCGGAAAATACCAATAGCTTCCTACCACGCTCATCGTAGTAATCTGGAATTTTTATTTCTTCTTCACCAAAATCAAATATGCTGTTATCACTGGACTCTATGGTGGGAGCTTTAATTTTTTGTGGTGGAATCATTGTATAAAGGCTATTGGCTACAATGTAAGTGGCTGGTTGATTTGCAGTCATAAATCTCTTTATTAGGGCATTAGAAATACTACCACATGAGGCACAGGTGTTTACCTCCCGTGATTTTCCCTTGGTTACCATTTTGTATACTTTTAGGATTTTTTTATTGTCTGTTGTACTACAGCATTTTTCCTTTCTTTTTGCCCCAGCTAATTCCAGTTTGCCACACACTGTACAAAGCTCATAGGGATCAACTTTTTTTACATCTGCAGCTTCAATGGCTTCATCATCACCGTCTGTATCTATTTCGCTATCTACTGTTTCGTTTGTTAGCATATAATACTCGAGTTTTTCCCCTTCCATGGCAGGCCTTAGGTATTGTTCTTTGTCTTTTCCAATTAGATATTCTTGTCCACAATTTTGGCAGTTGGCTAACTCGAAAACAGGGATTTTCAAATCATTTACATTTATTATTTCTTTACGATCTAAAAACACCTGTTTGTTAGGGTATAGGGCAACGTAAACTCCCTCAAGGGCACGAACAAAGAGATGGTATCTTGCAGGAAGAAGGGCAGCAGAGTCTTTATCTGGCCTAGCAATAACACCTAATTCGATAAGTAGTATTAGACCTTTAACCCTTGTTTGTATATCAGGGTAGTCCGCAAATACTCTATTTGCAACTTCTTTTATATCCTTAGGTTTGCTTTCTAAGAGGTTAAGGACATTTACAATGCGTTCATCCACTACTAGTCTTTCGTGTAACCATTGTGCCCTTTCCTCTTCTTCCATGGATTGTACGGTAGACTTAAAGCCTTGATATTCTTCAAAGGAGTATTTCTTCATTTTACTGTTTATACTTCTTTTTTTACGAACTGAAGTAACTATATCCTCTATCTCGAATTTCTCATCGAATATGTTTGATGCAAATTTCGCAAGATCGGGGAATGCCTTTTGATCTCCTAAGGTAGCACTGGTGGCGATACATTGAATAACGTTTTTCTTGTTTTCACATACCCTTTCCTTTAGCCTTCTTAATAACAGTGCTATTTCTGTACCATTTGCCCCTTTGTAAGTATGTGCTTCATCTAAAACTATAAACTTCCAGGCCCTTGCATAATTACCATCAAAGAACACGGTGTCTTCAGGTCTTATTAACAAATACTCCAACATTGCGTAGTTAGTTAGTAGTATGTGGGGTGGGCTATTTCTCATGGCTTCACGGGATATTCTTTCATTTGGTAGAGGGTTTAGGTCAGAGTCTTTGTAGTCTATACCCTTTATAGCACTGGGATTCTTTGCTTTAATTTCCCTTTCCCTTTTTTCTCTATACCCATCCAAAGCTTTTGATTGAGTCTCTATGGTTTCTCCAGTAAATCTTCCAAAGGTTATATCAGGGTATTCTGCTAGGAATTCACGAAGGCGTTTCATTTGGTCGTTTGCCAATGCATTCATGGGATAAAGGAGTAGTGCCCTGACACCATCGTCTAACTTATCACTGGTCTTTTGATTCATTAGCTCATTGAAGATAGGGTACATAAAGGATTCTGTTTTACCACTACCTGTACCCGTGGCAACGATAACGTTTCTTTTATCAACGGTCACCTTGCGAAAAGCCTTTTCTTGGTGGTCATATAGGGGTCTATCGATTTCTGCAGCTTTACCGATTTTTGTGAATTCTTCATTAGCCACTGCCTCATTTATTAAATCCCTTAAAGACTTTCCATTTACAAAGGGTGGCGTGGCTTCTAAGAAAGGTCCTTTGACAAACTCACTTTTTTCCAGTTCATCAAAGGCTTTTTGTGTTATATCTACATCTTTTACTGCTAAAATTGATTTCAGATAGGATAAATATTCATCACTAATGGTTTTTGTTGTTTCAATTGGGTTCATTGACATCTTATATGCTCCTCTCGCTGGCAAAGAATAAGTTTAATTCTGCTGTTATTAGATCCCTGTATACAAGCTCAGGGTATGCTTTAAAAGCATTTTTCCAAAATGGCATTAACTCTCTTAAATCTTTAGGGTTTATTACATTTGTAGCTTTTAGGGCTTCTAGTACTGCTGAAACACCTATTAGGTAAAAAAGTTTATGTGATTTCCCTTCTATATTTCCTTTTCTGTAAAAAAGGGTGCTAAGGGTTTCATGAAACACTGGGGAATATTTGGCTATAAGGTTGTCTACTTTGTGTTCTTCCACCAGTGCCTTATCTTCAATAGCATTGGTTTCAGGGTGTTTGTTTTGTATGAGGTCATAAATTAGTTTTAAGTAGCTCTTACCCATTAGCTCATAGCCATCTGTATGGGATTTTTCAGGTTTTACCAGTATATAATCGCTTTTAACTTTTGTGAGTAGGCTGGCCCACTCTGCTCCGTCTCCCCATACTCTTTTAGAAGAGAGGAAATTCTTTTTATTACATTTGCAATCCTCACTTAATACATTTTCAAAGCACTGGTACCAGTCTACTGTTGGGCAGTTCTTTGTGTGTTTGAATTGGATTATTTCTTCAATTACTTCAGAGTTTAGCTGATTTGAAACCCTTCCTATATCTGTACCAACAGATTTGGTTCCTTTTCTGATGTTTGCTAAAACAGCTAACTTTTCGTCTATATCCCACATTCTTTGCATCTGTTGTCTTTCAAATATCCATTTACGATTAATTTTAAATAGGTAAAGTTGAAGTTCTTCAATTATATATTGACAGTCTTGATTACTTATATTGCTATCCATTAGTTCTTTGAGAATGTCTGCTCTCTGCTCATCAGTGATGCACCAAAAACTTACCATTTCACAAATTTCCTTTAGAAACTTCTTTCTTTCTTCACTGAAGTTTGATTGTGGATTTGTGGCAAGGACTAGTAAGAAAAGTGTTTGTGTGCTTTTGGTCAAATCGAAATGTAAATTCTTTGATTCAAGTTTATCTTTTATACAACTGGTCACTTGGCTTAGTAACTCATTCTTTTGTAAGGAAACAACACATGCTGATAATAAATCATGGAGAGAAACATTTTCTTTAGATATGGTCTGTTCAATAAATTCTTTACCATTTACATACAACAATCTTTCTTTATCTAAGGTCTGTAAGGGGCTTGATAAATCCTCAGCAAAGAAAAAATCTTCTTCTATTTCCTGTATTTCAAGCAAATATGCCCCATCTTGTAAAACATGGTCTATGGTTATTCCAGAATATGCATTGTTCTTTTTGTCTTTGAAGTTTTTGATGTTCTCTAAGGGATATTCCAAGGTTATATCATTAATTATTGATATTAACTTTAAGCTTTTTCCGTTAATTTCGTTTCCTCGGTCCCAGTAAATTACAGGCTCTCCCTTTGTAACTGTAAACTTAGGATTCCGCAACTCAACAAAACTCCTGATTATTGCTAGGCAGAGAGGTTCCATCCCAGCATGTTCCGATACTAGCATTAATCTTTGGGGCAGCTTATTACCATTGATTGTATCGTTAAATAAGTTTAGGCTTATAAAGAAGTTGCCTTCCTTATCTGGCTTTATCTCTTTAGTTTGTAAATTTTCGTTTGAACTGGATTTTAGTACTAACTTGTTGTAAAATATGCTGTAATTTATATCGGTAAAATGTATGGCTAATTTCCATTTAGAGTTCTGTAAGTCATCGCTGAAAAATAGTTTAGTTCCAAAGCCTTCTAATTCGTTTTTCAGTTCATCCCAAAAGTGCCACTGCATTTTCCTTATGGTCTTTTTAAAAGGAATATTATAGATGTTGCCCTCATACT
>CAYYRM010000078.1:0-10756 GCA_964474005.1 uncultured Eubacteriales bacterium | reverse complement strand
GATAGGATTAGTTATGGGGCTTTTTAAAGTATCTAGGATTTTGCCCCTGCAGTACATTGCCAGAATATATATAAGCATAATAAGGGGAACACCATTGTTATTACAGATTCTCACCGTATATATGGTTGTGGGGTCAATACCAAATATTCATTTAGATAGAGTTATGTCTGCATCCATAGCTTTAGCAGTTCACAACGGTGCCTATATAGCTGAGATCTTTAGGGGAGCCATACAATCCATTTCCAATGGACAGATGGAAGCAGCAAGATCACTGGGAATGTCCCATTCCCAAAGTATGCGCAGAATAATTTTACCTCAGGCGATTAAAAGGGCAATACCACCTCTTGGTAATCAGTTTAGTATTGCCTTAAAGGATTCTTCATTAGCGTCTGTAATTGGAGTAAGGGAGATTATTCAAACATCAAGAACATATGTTGCTTCAACATGGAATTTTGAAATATTTTTCATTGCAGGATTGTATTATTGGATCATTACCACAATAATTTCTCTTATTGTTGACAAAGTAGAGAGAAAACTAAGTGTGGGTGAAAGGTAGGTGTTTTTTTAAATGATTAAGGTAACAGGATTAAATAAATACTTTGGTAAATTGCATGTGTTAAAAGATATAGACCTAAAAGTTGATAGATCAGAAGTTGTTGTAATTATAGGTGCCAGTGGGTCAGGGAAAAGTACTTTGCTTAGATGTATTAATTATTTAGAAAAGTTCAAAAAGGGAAATATATACATCGATGGTGAAGAAGTTGTTGGCATTGAGAGTAAAATTAATATTATGAGACAAAAGGTTGGTATGGTATTCCAAAGATTTAACCTTTTTCCACATATGACAGCCCTGGAAAACGTAATGGAAGGACCAGTGCAGGTAAAAAAGATGGAAAAAGAAAGGGCTAAAAAGCTAGCATTAGATCTTTTAGATAAAGTTGGTTTAAGTGACAAGCCTAACTCTTACCCATCACAGCTATCGGGGGGGCAACAGCAAAGGGTAGCTATAGCAAGGGCTTTGGCAATGGAACCAGAGGTTATGCTTTTTGATGAGCCCACATCAGCCCTAGACCCAGAGCTAGTAGGTGAAGTGCTCCAGGTCATGAAGGATTTGGCAAAGGAAGGAATGACTATGGTCATAGTAACCCATGAAATGGGCTTTGCCAAAGAAGTGGCTGACAGGGTTATCTATGTGGATGAAGGGTCAATAGTTGAAGAAGGATGCCCCATTGAAATTTTTGAAAACCCCCAAAACCTTAGAACCCAAAGTTTTTTAAGTAAAATATTATAAGTGGCGCAAGCCACTTTTTTTCTAATTTAAACGTAATATAAAATATATTTTTTCACAACCAAAAACTGAAAATTATGATATAATCTCCTTAAAAGGGGTGGTTTTAATGTTTTACGAAAACAAGGTTGTGTATAACTTTTCATCCAATAATCCCCCAGTGGACTCCCTTGAGGCTGGAGAAACCCTGGTAATTGAAGTTAACGATGTATTTAACGGTCAATTAAATAGAAATAATAAAATAGAAGAAATAAATTATGATAAAGTTAATCCGGTAACAGGGCCTTTTTACATACATCAGGGAATACCTAATACAATGCTTCAAATTGATATTTTAAATATAACTTTAGATGATAAGGGCTATGGTGCAATAGTAAATAACCTCGGTCCCTTAGGAGACAAGATTAGTAAAAGTGAAGTATTTAACTATACACTGGAAAATACAGTGGCAAAGGCAGAAAACTTTAATTTAATTATGAATCCTTTTGTATCAATTATTGGGGTGGCATCTCAAGTAAAGGGATATCCCACGGGTGTACCATATAATCATGGGGGAAAAATGGATTGTCCACATTTAGGCATGGGAGCTTCTATTTACCTCCCAATCCAAGTTAAAGGTGCATATCTAGCCTTGGGAGGAATAAAGGGACTACAAGGGTTTGGTCAATTGGCGGGTACAGGGATAGAATGCTCTGGTGAAGTTAAAATAAAAATAGATGTTTCCAACAAGTTTTTCTTAAACTTCCCTATTATCAAAAAGGAAAAAAACATAAAATTTGTATTCAGTGATATAACATTTGAGAAGGCATTGGAGAGGGGGACCTATGAAACCACAAAATTTTTATCTCAACAATTAAATCTATCCTTTGCAAAGGCATATCATCTGTTAAGTGTCATAGGAAATATTGAAATTTATCAGCTGGTAAATCCCCATGTCTCATTGGGTATATCAATGCCATCATATATCTTTGAAGAAAAAGATTTTTTTGTTTAAATATTGACAAACTATTTTGGAAAGAATATTATATAACTATAAAAAGGTCAAAGAAAGTCAAAGTCAGTAACAGTGAAGGGGTGGTTTTTTGTCTAACCTTACAAACCAAATAGAAAAATATATAAAAGCTTTACTTGAACAATCACCTGACAGCATCATTGAAATTAAGCGTAATGAGTTAGCCATGGTGCTTAGATGTGTTCCCTCTCAAATAAATTATGTTTTACAAACTAGGTTTTCCCCAGAAAGGGGTTATAAAGTTGAAAGCCAAAGGGGTGGGGGAGGATATATAAGGATTAGCAAGATTAATTATCGGGCTAAAGAATTTGTCAACTATTTATCGGAGTTCATCGCCGATGGAATAAGTCACAGTCAATGTAAAGACTTGATTTACAGACTTCAAGAGGCTGGAATATTTACAAATAGTGAAGGGAAAATACTAATAGAGATAACAAAGGCAAATGTCTTGAATATACCGTTACCATTAAGGGATCAAATTAGAGCAGAGATTATTAAAACCGCCCTGGTAAATATCAGGGAACAATAGTGGAGGTGAAATATTATGCTATGTCAACAATGTCAAGAAAAGCCTGCTTCAGTACATTTTACTAAAATTGTTAATGGTGAAAAGATGGAACTAAAGTTGTGTGAAGTATGTGCAAAAGAAAAAGGGGATTTTGATCTTGGGCACGGGGAACACTTTTCTTTTCATAAATTATTAGCAGGTTTATTAGATATAGATGAATTCCATGTAATGGGTGAAAAGTTTTCGGAAAAAGCTAAATGCTCCGGTTGTGGTTTAACAGAGTCCGAATTTGTCAGTTCTGGTAGACTTGGTTGTAGCAAATGTTATGATACCTTTGGATTTAAGTTAAATCCATTACTTAAGAGAATCCATGGTAGTACAAGCCACCTGGGAAAAGTTCCTGTTAGGACAGGAGGTCGCATTAGGTTAAAAAGGGAAATCCAAAATCTAAGGGATAAAATGAACCTGTGTATAGTTAAAGAAGAATTTGAACAAGCCGCACAGTTAAGGGATAAAATTAAAGAGCTAGAAAAGAAATCTGGGGAGGGTGAATAAATGTCTTTAGAGGGATTTATTAAGCAAAACTCCAGTAAATGGATGGAAGAAACAGAAGATAGTAACTCCAGTATTATATTAAGTAGCAGAATACGATTGGCAAGAAACATTGATGATATTCCTTTTCCTTAACTGGCAGATAAAAAACAACAAAAACTGGTAGAAAAAAAAGTGATGGATATTTTAAGTAAAGAAGTTGGATACAATTATCATTTAATGGCTGACCTTAACTATGAGGATAGGCTTACATTGGTGGAAAAACATTTGATAAGCCCACAGTTAATCAACGAAAACAAGCATTCTGGGGTATGGTTAAATGACAATGAGTCCACAAGCATAATGATAAACGAAGAAGATCATATAAGAATACAAGTTGTATTGCCATCACTACAACTTGAAGAAGGATTTAAAAGGGCAGATGAAATTGATAATTTTTTAGAGAGTAAATTGGAATATGGGTTCAATGAGCAAAAGGGTTTCTTAACTGCCTGCCCAACCAATGTAGGCACTGGATTGCGGGCATCCATAATGTTACATTTACCTGCCCTTGTTTACACAAAACAAATAAATAGAATCCTAGGAGCTGTTTCTCAACTGGGATTGGCTGTAAGGGGTATCTATGGAGAGGGTTCCGAGTCGTTGGGGAACATATTGCAAATATCCAACCAAGTTACGCTGGGACAAAGCGAAACTGAAATAATTGACAACCTAAAAAGGGTGACAAAACAAATCATAGACCACGAGAATAACAGTAGACAATACCTTATAGAAGAAAACAAAATCAACATTAAGGACAAGGTATGCAGAGCCTATGGTATTTTAGCAAATGCGTATACCATTACTTCAAAGGAAGCCCTAGAACTTCTTTCATATGTAAAGCTTGGGGTAGACCTTAAGATAATAGATAATATTAAACCAGAATTCTTTAAGCAGCTGATAGTAATAACAAGACCTGGCTTTTTACAAAAGCTATATGGTCAACAACTCAATACAGAAGTTAGAGATATTAAGAGGGCAGAGGTTATAAGAGAAATACTTGCGAAGAGGTGAAGAAAGAATGTTAGAGAGATTTACCAAAAGAGGTAAACAAGTGATATCATTGGCCCAAGAAGAAGCCCGTAGATTAGGGCATAACATTGTTGGTACAGAACATATACTCCTTGGTTTAATAACAGAGGGGCAGGGAATAGCAGCTAAGGTTTTATCTGAACTAAATGTGGTAAATGTAAGTGTAAAAGAACAAATTGAGGCACTTGTTGGAAAAAGCAATGAAAATATAGATGGGAATATTGGATTTTCTCCCCGTTCAAAAATGGTTATCCAATTAGCTTCGGAAGAAGCTCAGATGTTAGGACATGATTACGTGGGAACTGAGCATATACTTTTAGGATTAATAAGAGAAGGAGAAGGTGTAGCGGCTAAGGTTTTGGAGAACCTAGGTGTGGATTTAGAAAAGACCAGGGAAGTGGTTTTAAAGGAATTAGGAAGTACACCTCAATCTAAATCACCTAAAAGTAACTCCAACAACTATAATTCAAAACCAACCCCTATGTTAGATTCCTTCGGTAGAGACCTAACCCGTGAAGCGGAAAACTCCAAATTAGATCCAGTTATTGGTCGTGATCAGGAAATAGAAAGGGTAATCCAGGTATTAAGTAGAAGGACTAAAAATAACCCTTGCTTAATAGGTGAACCAGGGGTTGGAAAGACAGCCATAGCCGAAGGTCTAGCACAAAGAATAATAAATGGAGATGTTCCTGAAACCCTACGAAATAAAAGGTTAGTAACCTTAGAGTTAGCTTCAGTGGTGGCTGGGACTAAATACCGTGGTGAATTCGAGGAGAGACTTAAAAAACTAATGGAAGAATTTAAAGCTGCAGGCAATGTAATTCTCTTCATCGATGAAATCCATACCATCATTGGGGCAGGCGGTGCAGAAGGGGCCATAGATGCATCAAACATTGTAAAACCTGCACTTTCAAGGGGGGAACTTCAAACCATAGGAGCCACAACCCTGGATGAATATAGAAAGCACATTGAAAAAGACCCAGCCTTAGAAAGAAGATTTCAACCTATTGTTGTAGGAGAACCATCAAAGGAAGAGGCCATTGAGATCCTTAAAGGCTTAAGGGATAGATATGAGGCTCACCACCGTGTAAAGATAAGTGATGAGGCAATTATAGCAGCGGTACGCCTTTCTGATCGCTATATAACAGACCGTTTCCTACCAGACAAAGCCATAGACCTAATAGATGAAGCGGCATCTAAATTAAGGTTGACAACATATACAGCTCCCCCGGATCTTAAAAACCTTGAACAGGAGCTTGATGATACAAAAAAAGAAAAAGCTGCAGCCATAAGAAATCAAGAATTTGAGAAGGCGGCACAATTAAGGGATAGAGAAAAGGAAGTAAAAGAGGAGCTTGACAACCTAAAAAGTCAATGGGAAAAAAAGCAGGTTTCAGATAAATATGTGGTAACCCAAGAAGAAATTAGTCAGATAGTATCAAGCTGGACTGGGGTTCCTGTGAAAAAATTGGCAGAAGAAGAAACCCAAAGGTTATTAAAGCTTGAGGAAATACTTCACCAGAGGGTAATTGGTCAAGAAGAGGCAGTAAAAGCAGTGTCCAGAGCAGTGCGTAGAGCTAGGGCTGGACTTAAGGACCCAAAAAGACCAATAGGCTCATTTATATTCTTAGGTCCCACAGGGGTGGGTAAAACAGAGCTGGCAAGGGCATTGGCAGACAGCTTATTTGGTGATGATGATGCCATGATAAGGATAGATATGTCTGAATACATGGAGAAACATACAACGTCTAGGCTGGTGGGTGCACCTCCAGGTTATGTAGGGTATGATGAAGGTGGACAATTAACTGAAAAAGTAAGAAGAAAACCCTATTCAGTAATCCTCTTTGATGAAATTGAAAAAGCGCATCCAGAAGTGTTCAATATCCTTCTACAGGTCCTTGAGGATGGAATATTAACTGACGGCAAAGGGCGTAGAGTAGATTTTAGAAATACTGTAATAATAATGACTTCAAATGTAGGGGCTTCACTAATTAAAAAAGAAAGCTCCATGGGATTTAGACCTTCAACATCACAAACCAATTACGACGATATGAAAACAAAGGTAACAGACGAGTTAAAAAGAACATTCAGGCCAGAATTCTTAAATCGTATAGATGAAATAATCGTATTCCATAGCCTAGAAAAGGAACACATTAAAGAAATAGTTAAATTGTTATTTAAGCAGTTTACTGTGAGGGTTAAGGAATATGGAATAGAATTAGATGCAAAAGATGAAGTTTATGAACATCTAGCTGAAGAAGGATTTGATCCAACATATGGTGCAAGGCCACTAAAAAGGGCAATACAAAGATTAATAGAGGATAACCTATCAGAGGAGATATTAAAGGGAACAATAAACAAAGGTGACAGTGTACTCCTTGAGTTAAAGGATAAAGAAATAAAATTTATCAAGGGTAAATAAAAAAATTGATTTAAAGAAGCAAGGCATAAGTACTTGCTTCTTTACTATGTTATAATATAATTATCTTATATAAACAATCACTTTTGTGAAAAAAATTACCCTATGCAGGAATTTTTCTATTTATGGGAGAATAATATGATATAATGTTTATTTGAAAGCTAATTAAGGTGTTGATGAAAATTGGCAAAAAATAAAAGTGTATTTGTATGTAGAGAATGTGGCTATGAATCAATTAAGTGGGTGGGTAAATGCTCAGGATGTGGCAATTGGAACACAATGGATGAAGAAATTAAGTTCCAAGGGAAAAGCCAAGGGGCATTTGGGCATATATCTCGTTCTTCAAGTGTCATATCCATTAAAGAGGTAAAATTTAAAGAAGAGGATCGAGTTTCTTCTGGAATCAAAGAGTTAGATAGGGTTTTAGGTGGAGGAATAGTAGATGGATCCCTTATTTTAATAGGTGGTGATCCTGGTATAGGTAAGTCTACCATTTTATTGCAAACCTCCAACAGTTTAGCAAAAATCGGTAAAGTTATTTATATATCTGGTGAAGAATCTGTTCAACAAATAAAGCTTAGATCTGAGAGGCTTTCCGTTGATGAAGAGAACTTATTTTTATTACCAGAAACGGAAGTAAACAATATTAGAGAGGTTGTCAACAAGGAAAATCCTAGATTTTTAATAGTGGACTCAATACAGACCATATTCAATAGTGAAATGGCATCAGCTCCAGGAAGTGTATCACAGGTCCGAGAATGTACTGCTATATTAATGGGAATAGCTAAAAATACAAATACCACTATCTTTATTGTGGGTCATGTGACAAAAGAAGGTGGCATTGCAGGTCCAAGGGTTTTAGAACATATGGTGGATACTGTATTGTATTTCGAAGGGGAGAGACACCAATCCTTTAGATTGTTAAGGGGTGTTAAAAACCGCTTCGGTTCTACCAATGAAATAGGTGTATTTGAAATGCAAGATAAGGGATTATGTGAGGTATTGAATCCTTCAGAGCTGTTTTTGGCCCAAAGGTTAGTTGAGGGGGCAGGATCAGTTGTAACTGCAAGCTTAGAAGGCACTAGACCCATTTTGGTAGAAGTTCAAGGCCTGGTAAGTCCCACAAACTTTGGAACCCCCAGAAGGATGACTGATGGTGTTGACTATAATAGAGTGGCTCTATTAATGGCAGTTTTAGAAAAAAGAGTGGGTTTATATCTAAATAACTATGATGCATTTGTTAACATAGCTGGTGGGGTTAAAATAAGTGAACCAGCCACAGACCTAGCAGTGGCTTTAGCCTTAGCCTCTAGCTTTAAAGACAAAATAATCA
Source organism: uncultured Eubacteriales bacterium (assembly GCA_964474005.1). Lineage (GTDB taxonomy): Bacteria > Bacillota > Proteinivoracia > Proteinivoracales > Proteinivoracaceae > Alkalicella. Next base: position 2,573 of record CAYYRM010000078.1, on the reverse strand, counting down.
ATAAGGATTGGATAGTGATGGGTGAAGTTGGCCTTACTGGTGAAGTAAGAAGTATAAACAGACTTGAAGCAAGACTAAAAGAGGCTCAAAAATTGGGTTTTAAAAAGGCATTGGTACCCGATGTAAGCGTACCTAAAATTGAAGGAATAAAAGTTTATCCAGTAAAGACAGTAAAACAGGGTATCGATATAGTTTTGGGAGGTGAATGATATGCAAACAACAAGGGGCGAAGATGATAAATTATTAAAAACACTTGAATTGGTGGCACCAGGCACCTCCTTAAGGGAAGGGTTAGAAAACGTACTGAGGGCAAAAACAGGTGCCCTTATAGTTGTTGGAGAAAGTCCACAACTACAAGAACTAGTTGACGGTGGATTTTATATTAATAGTGATTTCACTCCAGCTAATCTATATGAATTGGCTAAAATGGATGGAGCCATTATATTAAGCTATGATGCTAAGAAAATACTATATGCCAACACTCAGCTTATACCTGATTCATCAATAACTTCCACTGAAACAGGTATTAGACACAGGACCGCAGAAAGGGTGGCAAGACAGTCAGGGGAACTGGTTATTTCCATATCCCAAAGGCGAAATATTATTACCCTATATAAAGGTTATATGAAATATGCATTAAAGGATATTAGCGTTATTCTAAACAAAGCAAATCAGGCCATTCAGACCCTTGATAAGTATCGTTCGGTATTGGAGCAAGGCCTAATTAATCTAAGTGCTTTAGAATTTGAAGAGATGGTAAACGTTGCAGATGTTGTCAATGTATTACAAAGATATGAAATGGTTCTCCGTATAGTTCAAGAGCTAGACAAGTATATTGTGGAGCTTGGAGATGAAGGCCGTTTAATCAGAATGCAGCTAGAGGAGCTAATCGCAAATGTTGAAGAAGAGGGATATTTAGTTATTAAAGACTATATAGCAAATAGCGAAGAAAAAACCCCTGAGGATGTACTAAAACAGATGGCACAACTTAGCTCAGAAGACCTTTTAGAACTTACTATAATTAGTAAGATATTAGGCTATGGAGGCAGTGTTTCAACCCTTGAACAGCCAGTTTTATCTAAGGGACACAGAATACTTAACAAGATTCCGAGACTGCCCATGCCTGTAATAGAAAACACTGTGGAAGAACTTGGTGGCTTACAAAATGTTTTAATTGCAAGCATTGAGGAATTAGACGACGTGGATGGTATTGGGGAAGTAAGGGCTAGGGCTATAAAAGATGGACTTAGAAGATTGCAACAGCAAGTATTGTTAGATAGACATGTGTAAAGGGGGTGAATAAGTAAATGTTAATGATGTTAAAAAGGATTATTCCCTCCGTATTTACTTTGGGAAATCTTATATTTGGTCTGATAGCTTTACTACTGATTTTAAATGGTGAACCAACAACTGGAGCCGCGTTTATTATAGTAGGAATGCTATTGGACGGTTTAGATGGGAGAATAGCTAGATTTTTAGGAGTAAGCAGTGAATTTGGAAAAGAGTTAGATTCCTTATCTGACCTAGTAACCTTTGGAGTTGCTCCAGCATTTGTAACATATTCATTGGCATTAAGGGAGTTTGGTATCACTGGAATTATTATTTCTTTTATCTTCCCATTGGCTGGGGCCATACGTTTGGCTAGGTTTAATGTTATTGATCCAATGCCAGGTTACTTTATCGGTATGCCTATAACCATGGCTGGGGGTATACTAACCATAATAATGACATATCAAAATGTTATTCCCCATGGGTTAGTAGCCATTATAACAATCATTTTAGCTTACTTTATGGTAAGCTCTGTTAGATATCCAGATTTTAAAAAGATAGGTATGCCTAAATTTTTGCAGGTGTCAATAATCTTTTTGTTACTGTTTGTGATATTTGTACTTAAATACAGACAAATGATCTTTTTCCCAGTGGGTATATACCTACTAATTGGATTAAAGGAACAAACCCTAATATTTATAAGGTTATACAAAAACAAGAAAAGGCGTAATATAACTAAATAACTAAAAAAGGAGCCATCACCTTGGCTCCTTTTTTGGTTATCTTAAGTTAAATTAAATTTACCCAATGCAGAGATTTTCCCGTATTCCTTAGAAAGGATCTCATCCATTTCAAGACCCAAAATATTACATAATGCTACCAAGTAAAACAAGTTATTTCCAAGCTCCATTTCAATAATCTCTTTACAGCTATCACAAAGCTTACCTTCTAAATGTGTTTCCATAATTGAGCTAAATATTTCTAGACTACTTTCAGGAGGAAGGTCCTTCTTTGTAGCTTGAATACTTAAGCAACCACAATTAGTAACAGTCTTTACCACTGAGCGATTAACCCTACTATTAGATTCTTGAAATTTTGATAATACATCAAGGATACTTCTATGTCTAATAAGCAAATCATTTACCTTGTTCTGGAACTTTTCACAGCTAATTTCTTTCATTGGTTGCCTTCACTCCTTGCTTACTTTTAATGATATTATATATATTATTTAAAGCCTTTGTCAAACTCACGGGTCTTTGACAGTTGAATAGAGAAAAAATCCTCAGAAGCCTTGTGGGGCTTAT
>CAYYRM010000077.1:2915-10973 GCA_964474005.1 uncultured Eubacteriales bacterium | reverse complement strand
TCCCAGTGATGAAAACCTTGAGCTAATATATAACCATCTAAGGTTAAAATTTACCCAAGAACAAATTGATATTATCATAACCACCGATGACATAGCACTGGAGTTTGCCATTGCACATCGGGAAGAACTTTTTCAAAATGCCCCCATAGTATTTACAGCTGTCAGTGAAGAAAATGTAGATATAATCACAGCAGGTCAAAGTAATGTCACTGGAATCATCGAGGAAGTTGACATTGACTCCACCATTAGCCTAGCCCTAAGCTTATCCCCAAATCTTGAAAATGTGTACATAATAAATGATTTAACAGAAAGTGGTATAGCCATGGCCAGACAGGCAAGGGTTGCGATAAAACAAAACTTTCCGCAACTAAATATTATTGAAACAAGTGAAAACCATGTTGATGAAGTGGTGGAAAGGATAAATGGTTTACCTGAGAACAGCGTAGCCCTTATTACAGTCTTTTATAATGATGAGTTTAAATCCATATTGGGTTTTGGAGCAAATACCCGATACATAACCAGTAATTGCCCTGATATTCCCATTTATATTTTGTATGATTTCAACGTTGGAAGTGGAGCATTAGGGGGAAGTTTATTAAGTGGTTCCCTTCATGGTCAAATGGCTTACGAAGTAGCCTTTGATGTTCTAAGTGGTGAAGATATTAACTCAATACCCTTGATTATAAATCCCACCTATAAAAAAATAGTAGATTATATGGTTTTGGGAAGATTGGGCCTAAATAAGTCTAGGATTCCTGACGATTTTGTGCTGGTTAATAAACCCCTTACTATTTTCGATACACACCCGATCTTGGTATATAGTAGTATAGTCATACTGGCATTTTTTATCATTTTTGTGTCCATATTGTTTTATTACATAAAAAGATTAATAAAACTTAGAAATAAGTTAGAGAAAAATAATATGGAGCAAAAACGCCTATATGAAGAATTGGCTGCTTCTGAGGAAGAATTACAAGCTCAATTTAATGAATTGACTGATGTGCAGGCTGAACTGAACTATTTGGCATATCACGATATTCTCACCAAGCTTGGTAATAGAGCTGGATTTTTAAACCACTTTGATGAAAAAACATCAGCTAATGACTTCCTAAGGGGAGCTATTATTTTAATGGATATAGATAATTTTAAACACATCAATGATACCATGGGGCATGTTTTTGGCGATAAAATGATAGCCAAAGTTGGAACATTGCTAAAGGACGCTGCTAAAGGCCATGGAAAGATTTTTAGGCTTGGGGGAGATGAGTTTATTATGCTTGTGGATAATAATGAAGATTTGTATCTCCAACAGTTTATGAATGAGATATACCTAGGATTTACTGAACCCCTTTGTATAGAAGGATATAATATTAAAGTTACACTGAGTATAGGAATTTCAAAATACCCACACCACGGTACCACCAGCGATGAACTGATGAAAAAAGCAGATATAGCCATGTATCAGTCAAAGGCAACGGGCAAGGGTAGGATGACGTTGTTTTCTGAGAATATGTTAGATGAACTAAATAGAAACAAAGAAATAGCTGAAAACTTATCCTCAGCCGTGGCAAATAACGAGTTTGAGCTATATTATCAGCCACAGTTGGATTTCAAAAACAATAGGCTATGGGGGATGGAGGCTTTAATTAGATGGAATAGCCCGAAATTAGGTCCAGTTTCACCCCTTGAATTCATTACCACCGCTGAGGAAAATCAGCTAATTATACCCATTGGTAGATGGGTTTTAGAACAAGCTTGTGGATTTTTAAGATCTGTACACCATATGGGTTATACTGACCAATGCATATCTGTAAATATATCCCCTGTCCAACTATTTCAACAAGACTTTGAGGATAGCATTATAAAAACAGTTGAGAAATATGATTTGCCCTATGAGGCTCTGGAATTAGAGCTTACAGAATCAATAATGGTTGAATCCTTTGATATTGTTTACAATAAGTTATTGAAACTTAAAGCTTTAGGTGTAAAAATAGCATTAGATGATTTTGGCACAGGGTACTCATCCTTAAGCTACTTAAAGGCATTACCCATCACCACATTAAAAATTGACAAATCCTTTGTTTATACCATAAAAGATTATGAGGAAAAATCAGAAATAGTATCTGCCATAATCGATATAGGGAAAAACATGGCTTTGGATATAGTGGCAGAAGGCATAGAAACTAAAATGCAGCTAGAATACCTAACACTAAACAAGGTAAATAGAGGCCAAGGCTTCTACCTAGCAAAGCCAATGCCCAAAAGGGAGGCCTATGAATTTATAAAAAATAGATGCTGATAGTCTTTTGGAATATGCAAAGTAACATAAAACACCTTTCTGAAATCAGAAAGGTGTTTTTGATATTAAAGTTCTTCACCTTCATCCTCCTTAGCACAGGTGATAAACTTATGGTGTAATACTTGGAATCATACAATATAAGTATTTGACAAATATTTCTTTGACAATAAAAAAATGCAGGAGTATAATACTTTAGTAGTTCACTAGGAAAAAGCAGAGGATGGGGATTAATTTGGCAGATGTCATAGCAAGGATTGTACCGATTATTTTACTGATTTCCCTTGGAAAATATCTTTGGTATAAGGAAATATTTAAGCAAAACACTGTGGATGAAATAAAGAACATTGTTGTTAATGTGGCTCTATCAGCGGTATTGTTTTTAACTTTTTTAAATATGGAACTTAAGGTAGAATTTTTTCTGGTATTTATAATAATATTTTTGCTACTAATTATCTTCTTTTTAACAGGCTTTGCAGTAAATCAGTTTAAAGGTACATTTCACCCATTGACACCATTTATTACTTCGGGCTTTAGCTTTGGGCTATTGGGTATACCACTGTTTACAGCCATTTTTGGTGTTGAGAATATAGGTAATCTTTCCATTTTGGGTGTTGGCCAAGAATTCTTTATATGGTTTGTGTTCTATACGGTAATGAGAGTGAAATTTAAAGGGGAGAAAATAAACTTAGGGTTTGTTAAGGAAATGATAAAATCTCCCCTTATAATCAGTATTGTGTTTGGATTACTTTTTAATATATTGGGACTTGAGAATTTAATTAGAAGTTTTCCTCTAACCATGGGGCTATATACAACTTTAGAATATCTCTCTAGCTTGGCTATGCCTCTGATGTTAATTATTGTGGGCTATGGTTTAAAATTTAACAAAAAATACATGAGGCAAAGTACAAAATTTGTGGCTATAAGAATGTTAATTATTCTAAGTTTGGGGTATCTCGCTAAAATCCTTATCCTGAATAATATTATGGAAACTACCGCAATATTTGATTATGCATACTTTACTTTTTTGATCTTGCCACCACCTTTGTCCCTTTCAATCTTTGTTGGTGCATATAGTGGTAAAGAATATGAGGAGCTAGCCAACAACACAGTGGTATTAAACACCGTTGTTAGTATAGCTATTTTTATAATATTTGTTTTAATGATTTCGTAAAACCTTAGTAGATTTATTCACTGAAAACATTCATATTAACTGGGAAATCCCATCACTATTACGTATTATAATATACGTTTTGGTGATGGGATTTCTTTTGCATTAATCTAATGGCTCATGGGCTTTTTATGGTTATTTATTTTTAAACATTCTAATTTTTGATTTGATAGTTGGAAATAATATTAATAATAAAATTTCAAGGGGGGACAAGATGAAAAAAGTATTTATACTGTTATTGATAAATATCCTTTTATCATTATTCAGCCATGTAGTGATAGCAGCTGACCCTTTGTATAGGCTAATGCATAATGACCAACAGGCATTAATCATTGGTACGATTAAAGATATTAGTACTGATAAAATAACTCTAAAAATAGAAAAACAAATAGTTAGTAGTGAAAACTTAAATGAAAGCAGGCCCATAGAACAATTAAAGTTAGAAGGAGAAATTATAATAGAGGAAGTTAAAGATTACGCCTTGTATTATTCCTATGATGGAATCGAGGGGAAACCCAAAATAGGAGATCATGTCCTAGTGTCCCTAAGTCAAAAAAGAAATAACAATTTTAGGGTATCCTATGGTATGTACAGATTAGACTCAACAAATTATAAAACATTAAATGTTTTGTATCACAAAAATGCTTCTATATACACAAAAATGGATGCAGCAGCTTTAAAAGCTTTTATAAACAGCAATGGCACCATAAATAAGTTTAAATTCAATGGGGAGAATGGGAGAGTATATGCCGATGGTGTCCTAATCTATGATGCAAACAATGAATAAGTCCTTTTAAAAGGACTTTTTTTTACTTCCCCAAAAGTATTGCCAAAACTGGAACATTTGTTCTATAATAAATAGTACATGCCACTGGTACAAAAGAAACAACTTACAGTTACACAAATTTATGTTATTATATGATACATAGTGCTTATACATCTTAGAAGATTTACATATGGAAATGAGGGGAAAGTATGAAAGACAATTATGGAAATGACAGCTTATCTACCCTAGAGGAAAAGGACAAAGTCCGCCTCAGACCTGGGGTAATTTTTGGTAGTGATGGGATAGAGGGGTGTCGTCATACTTTAGTAGAAATTGTGGCAAATGCCAGGGATGAGGCCCAAGAAGGTTATGGCAAACTCATAGAAGTTTTTAGATATAGGGACAAATCCATGGAGGTTAGGGACCAAGGCAGGGGTATCCCTTTGGAGTTTAACCCAAAAGAACAAAAATACAATTGGGAAATTGTATTTACCATACTCTATGGAGGAGGTAAGTACAATAACAACTCTGGTAGTAACTATCAGTACAGCATAGGTTTAAATGGATTGGGCACAGCAGCCACACAGTTTGCTTCAGAATATATGGATGTAGAGGTTTTCAGGGATGGACATAAGTATACCCTACATTTTGAAAAGGGTAACAATATAGGGGGGCTTTATAAAGAAAAGTGCACTTATGAAAACACAGGCACAATAATTAAGTGGAAACCAGACCTAGACGTTTTTAACGATATTGATATACCTTTAAGTTTTTTCCAAGAAACGCTAAAACGACAAGCCATCGTAAACAAAGGAATTACTTTTAAACTCTATGATGAAGAGCTTGATGAGACCTTTACATATTACTATAAAGATGGAATCATAGATTATGTAAAAGAGTTAAACGGCGAAAATGGTTTAACAGAGCCCCAGTATTTTGAGGTTGAGACAAAGGGTAGAGATAGGGAGGACAAAGAGGAATACAAGCTGAAGATTGAAGTGGCATTTGCATTCAACAATGAAAACACCCTTTTAGAGTATTATCACAATTCTTCATACCTTGAGCATGGGGGTTCTCCTGATAAGGCAGTGGATAGTGCCTTTACTTCTCAAATACACACCCTTTTAAGGGATAAAAACAAATACACCAAAAACGAAAAACGTGTAACTTTTACGGATATTAAAGACAGTCTTATACTAGTAACAAATACCTTCTCCACTGTGACAAGCTATGAAAACCAAACAAAGAAGGCCATAACCAATAAATTTATCCAAGAAGCAATAACCAGCTTCCTAAAGGAAAAGCTTGAAGTCTATTTCATAGAAAACAAGTTAGATCTAGAGAAAATCTTAGAACAGGTACTTGTCAATAAGCGAAGTAGGGAAAAGGCAGAAATGACAAGGATTGATGTGAAAAAAAAGTTAAGCAAAGGTGTAGATAATTTTGCTAACAAAGTCAAAAAATTTGTGGATTGTAGGACAAAGGATCTAGATAAACGAGAATTGTTCATCGTGGAAGGGGATTCTGCATTAGGCTCCACCAAGATGGGTAGGGATGCGGAATTCCAAGCAATTATGCCCGTGAGGGGTAAAATCCTAAACTGTTTAAAGTCTGACTATGACAAAATTTTTAAAAACGAGATAATAGTGGACTTATTGAAGGTTTTAGGTTGTGGAGTGGAGATAAAAAACAAACATAATGATTTGAGCACCTTTGATCTGGAGAAGCTTAACTGGAATAAAATTATCATCTGTACCGATGCCGATGTGGATGGGTTTCAGATAAGGACACTTATTTTAACGATGTTATATGTTTTAACACCAACACTAATAGAAGAGGGTTATGTATATATAGCGGAATCACCCCTGTATGAGATAACTGACAGTAAAGATAATGTCTACTTTGCCTACTCCGAAGGGGAGAAAAACTCCGTTATTAAGAAACTAAAAAACAATTATAAAATCCAAAGGTCTAAGGGATTAGGGGAAAATGAGCCTGACATGATGTGGCAAACAACAATGAACCCAGAAACAAGGCGGTTAATTAAAGTAACCCCAGCAGAAGTACATGCTACCAAAGAAGCCTTTGAGTTATTCTTAGGGGATAACTTAGCTGGCAGGAAAGAGTATATCTCAGAGCATGGATACAAATACATTGATGAATCCGATGTCGGATAGTAAAGGAGTAGGTATAAATGTCAAATCTCACTCAATTAAACATAATTGAAACCTTAGAAAAAAACTACATGCCCTATTCCATGAGTGTAATTGTATCACGGGCTTTACCTGAAATAGATGGCTTAAAGCCATCTCATCGGAAGCTCTTATACACCATGTATAAGATGGGGTTGTTAAAGGGAGCAAAAACAAAGTCCGCCAATATAGTGGGGCAAACCATGAAGTTAAATCCCCATGGTGATGGTGCCATTTACGAAACAATGGTCCGTCTAACCCGGGGTAACGAAGCATTATTACATCCCCTGATTGATAGTAAAGGTAACTTTGGTAAGAACTACTCAAAGGAAATGGCATATGCAGCCCCTAGATATACTGAAGCAAAATTAGATGGTATATGTGAGGAGTTTTTCAAAGAGATAAATAAAAATACCGTTGATTTTATGCCGAACTATGACAATACCATGCAAGAACCAAAGCTTTTACCCACCACCTTCCCAAATATTCTAGTAAATCCCAACATGGGTATTGCCGTGGGTATGGCCAGTTCAATATGTAGCTTCAACTTAAATGAAGTCTGTGAAGCCACAATCCAGTATTTAAAGGATGAGAGTGTAGATATTAGCCAAATCTTAAAAGCCCCAGATTTTTCATCAGGGGGACAATTCATACTAAATAAAAGGGAACTTCAGGATATCTATACCACAGGGAGAGGTAGTTTTTACTTAAGGGGTAAATATCGATATGACAAAAAAAACAATTGTGTGGAAATATATGAAATCCCATATACCACCACAACGGAAGCAATAATTGAAAAAATAATTGAGCTGGTTAAGTCAGGAAAAGTCAGGGAAATAAATGATATAAGGGATGAAACGGATAAAGAAGGGCTAAAAATTACCTTAGATTTAAAAAGGAATACAGACGTGGAGCAGTTGATGAATAGGCTCTATAAGCTTACAACCCTTCAAGACACATTCAGCTGCAATTTCAATTTATTGATAAATGGTAAGCCCGTGGTGCTAGGGGTAAAAAAAATAATTAAAGAGTGGATAATCTTTAGAATTGGCTGTATAAAAAGACAAATGGCTTACGATATAGCTCAAAAGCAAGATAGATTACATTTACTAAAGGGTCTTGAAAAAATTCTATTGGATATAGACAAAGCAGTGAAAATTGTTAGGGATACCAAAAAGGATAAAGATGTGGTTCCAAACCTGATGCAAGGGTTTAATATTGATGAACTACAAGCTGACTTTATTGCAGATATCAAGCTTAGGAACTTTAACCAAGAATATATAATAGCTAAAACCAAGGATATCAAAACTTTAGAAAAAGAAATAAAGGCCTTAAAAAACATTTTAAAGGACGAAGAAAAGGTAAAAGCAGCTATAATAGAGGAACTACAAGAAGTTGCAAAGATATATGGTAAGCCACGTAAGACTGAAATCATTGAAGAAAAGCATATCGAATTTGTTACAGAAGAAGTATTTATCGAAGATTACAATGTAAAATTCTTTTTAACCAATGAAAGCTATCTCAAAAAGATATCTTTGGTTTCACTAAGAAGTAGTAGCAATGACCATAAACTAAAGGAAAATGATTACATTATCCAAGAAATCGATGGAACAAACAAATCAGATTTACTGCT
>CAYYRM010000077.1:0-2905 GCA_964474005.1 uncultured Eubacteriales bacterium | reverse complement strand
ACTATTTTCAAATAAACATGTGGTATACAAAGTAAAGGCATATGAACTTGAGGATAAAAAGACAAGTATTTTAGGTGATTACCTAAAAAATCTTCTTGGGTTAGAGGATGACGAAAAGATAATCTACATGGTGGCTACAGATGATTACAAAGGGCATATGCTTTTCTTTTTTAGAAATGGTAAATGTGCCAAAATAACCTTGGAAAGCTATCAAACTAAAACCAATAGGAAGCAGTTGGCCAACGCATACTCAGATGAAGATAAGCTGGTGCATCTAGAATATATTTCAGAGGATAAAGAATTGCTGGCAGTAAGTAACATAAATAAGATACTTATCTTTAACACCATTGAAATAAATGCTAAAACCACCCGTAGCTCCATGGGAGTACAGGTACTTAAGTCAAAAAAGGGAAGCACCCTTTTACAAATCAAAAATTTAGAGGAAGTAAAGTTACTTGATCCTGACTACTACAGAGGTAAAATACCAGCCATCGGAACCTTTTTAAAAAAAGAGGACTCCCTAAAAAGAATAGAAAACTTAACATTTGGGTTGGAGTAAGACAAGGGTATTTCCTTGTCTTTTTTTGCATATTTTATCTGATAAAAGTATAAAGCATCTAGAGGGATTTAACTCTTTTCGTAGAATATATATAAGTATTATAAACTTAGCAATTGTTAGGAGGGGTTAAAATAGGATTTTTTATATTTTTCTTGTTGGTAATTGCATTAAGGGTTGTAGCACACTTTATGGATAAAAGTAGAATAATAGATTATTTAGGTAGGAGAGGCTTTGAAGTGGAAAGCATAGTATGGACACCCTTTGGCCCAGGATGGTTTGGGGAGAAAAATGCCAGGATATATGAGGAGACATATTATGATAAAAAAGGTAAAGTTTATGTTCAGTCATGTAAGACAAGTTTATTTTCAGGGGTGTATTTGACTGATGATAGTTTGTAGTTTTGGACAAGGGGACGTTTCCCTTGTCTTTTTTATTACTTTTAAATTTTTCTTATATAATAAAGGGAATTTGTTTCGTATGTAGAAATATATATTATGGTAGTTACAAAGTGTAAAAAAAACAATGTAAGGAGAAATGTACCTTGAAATCAAAATCTGCATGGAAAATACTTTGGCGTGTGGGACAAGAAGCAAAAAAATACAAGTTTCATTTATCTGTAGCTATGCTCAGTACACTGGCTTTAACAGGGATTAACCTATCAGCGCCAAAGGTTCTTACCAGTATGACTGCATTGGTTGAGAGTGGGATAACAGAGGATAAATTAGGGGATATAGGAAAATTAACCCTAATTCTTTTAGGACTTTATCTTTTTAAAATATTATTTAGGTTTATGAGTAGCTACCTTTCACATAAGGCTGCTTGGGAGCTGGTTCAGGATATGAGAATGAAGGTTTATAATCATATACAGACATTCTCCATGAGCTTTTTCCATGACAAACAAACTGGTGACCTAATGAGCCGTGTGGTAAACGATACTGCAACATTTGAGTTATTGTATGCCCACATAATTCCAGAAACCATAACCAATATTGTAACAATATTTGGGGTTACAGTGATTTTATTATCAATAAATCTAAGACTGGCATTACTAACTGCCATACCCATTCCCTTTATTCTATTGGGATCATGGATTTTTTCCACTAAGGTTCGACCCAATTTCAGGGTTATGCAAAAGGCTTTGGCTGGGTTAAATTCCCAACTGCAAGACAATATTTCAGGAATCAAAGAAATTCAAGCCTTTGGACAACAAGCTCGGGAATCTGTGAGGGTTGAAGAAAGGGCAACGGTTTTTACCAGTAGTATGTTAAAGGCTTTAAAACTTAGTGCTGTGTATCACCCAAGTGTAGAATTTGTCACTTCAATTGGTACAATTACAGTTGTTGGGTTTGGTGGATATTTAGCATATTTAGGACAGATTTCAGTCTCAGATATTGTTGGGTTTTTACTATACTTATCTTTGTTTTATGCCCCCATCTCTGGCATAGCCAATTTGTTAGAGCAAGCTCAACAGGCATTGGCAGGGGCTGAAAGGGTTTTGGATATCTTAGATACACCCACTGACATTTGTGATGCACCAGATGCCATGACACTTACACCGGTAAAAGGTAAATTGGAATTTGAAAACATAAGCTTTCATTATGGAGAGGAATCACCTGTACTAAAGAACATAAATTTTAAAGTGGAGCCTGGTCAGATGGTAGCACTGGTGGGACCCACAGGTGTAGGAAAGTCCACAATGATCCAATTGGCATGTAGATTTTACGATCCCGTACAAGGGTCTATTAAGATCGATGGCCATGATTTAAAATCAGTAACAATTCAAAGCCTTCGCTCACAAATAGCCATGGTTTTACAGGACACCTTTTTATTTAATGGTACCATAGCTGAAAATATAGCATATCCTCGTCAGGATGCCAATGACGATGAAATTATGAAAGCAGCTAGAATTGCCCGTATCCATGATGATATAATGAACATGCCTCAACGGTATAAAACTAGGGTTGGGGAGCGAGGAATAAAGTTATCAGGGGGACAAAAACAGCGTATAGCCATTGCCAGGGCAATACTTTGTAAGGCACCAATCCTTATTTTAGATGAAGCAACTGCCTCTGTAGATGTGGAAACTGAAGCACAGATCCAGCAGGCAATCAATGACTTAGCTGGTACCCGTACAATAATAGCCATCGCCCATAGGCTTTCTACCGTAAGGCAGGCGGATTTGATACTTGTGCTTGAAGAAGGTGAAGTGGTACAAAGGGGTAACCATCAAGAGTTAATGGAGCAAGAGGGACTTTATCGCAGACTTTGCCAAGCTCAAGAGCGAGGAGCGTTGATAAATCAAGTAAGCTAAACTTAAATATTTTGAGCCTCCCTAAAAAAGGGGAG
>CAYYRM010000076.1:2726-11054 GCA_964474005.1 uncultured Eubacteriales bacterium | reverse complement strand
GCCAATCGTGATCTTCATCTGCTATCCAAAATACAGGTACTACATCTGTGGATAACTCGTGGGAAGCCTTTTCAGCCAGTCTTACCGCTGTTAGGGCTTTAAAGATAGTAAAAAGAGGTCCTCCCAATAGCCCACATTGTTGCCCTGTGACTATGGTTTTGGCTCCTTTTTTTAACTTGTTAATGTTATCTAGGGTCTTTGTACCACAATCAAGGGATTTATTGTACTGCTCTAAATACAGACACAGTTTAGGGGTTGCTGCTTTTTCTTTAATTTCTTTATATTTTTCCTTTATTCCATCAACATGGGGAGGATGATGAAATAACGATAATGCACTGGGGTTACCGTTAATATAATCTTCTGATATGGTTTTCATTTTGTCTCCCGCCTTTTTTCGATTGTCTAAATATATTTTATATTAGTAATTATTATTAGTCAAAGAAAACCTTTGGTTTAAAATGCTAAAAAAATAAAGGGGTAGCCCCTTTATTTTCCCACTAAACTATTTATAAATTACTTTACTGTTAATTTCATTGATGCTTCCACAGCCAGTTAAAATCATGGCTTGGAATAATTGGTTTTGAATAGCTTTAAAATGTTCTGCTACACCTTCTGCTCCACCCCCAAAGGCTTGGGTTACAAAGGGTCTACCTATTAAAACACAATCTGCCCCCAGGGCTAGCATTTTAAGTACATCTATTCCTGTTCTTACTCCTCCATCGGCAAAGATTGTTATTTTACCCTTTACTTTTTCAGCGATGGCTGGTAATACATCCGCTGCCCCAGGACAGCTATCTAACACCCTGCCCCCGTGGTTAGAAACTACTATGGCTTTGGCACCTATTTCCACAGCCAGTTCAGCTTCATCAACGGTCATTATCCCTTTTAGGATAAATGGTAGGTTTGTGGATGCAACTATTTCCTTAAGTTCTTCCTTGGTTTTTGGTCCTACAGGCTGACCCTTTAGTGCCATGGTTATAAGTCCTGCTCCATCAATATCTACACCCACAGCTATGGCTTTTGCCTCTTCGGCCTCTTTAATTTTCTTGATTATTTCTTCATTACTTCTTGGCTTAATAATTGGGATTCCAGCACCTAGCTCTTTTATAGCCATAAGACCAGAATTGTACATGGTTGGATCGGCTCCATCACCGGTCATGGCAAATGTATTGGCTTTTAGACTTCCTTCAACCACATATTTGGCAAAGTCATTCTCAGATACTTTACCACCCATGTTGTATGTGGTACCAGTCATGGGGCCTACCATAACAGGTACTGCTATCTTGTGACCAAAAATTTCTGTACTGGTGTCTGGATTTGTTTTGTCGTGGATTGTTCTTAGATTAATTTTTACCTTTGCTAAACTCTCCATGTTGGCAAAAAAAGAACTTGCAGTTCCTGCACCACCCATTCCTGGTACAGCGCCTTTACATGCCTTGCCATCACATACGGGACATACCTTGCAAAACCCTGTCATAAGTTCCCTTGCTTTTTTTCTTAATTCTGTTGGCATAGATTAAAAAGCCTCCTTAGTCTTTGTCAGTTATTAGAGATGTTAATGCAGAGCTAATTACACTTAATACCAGTGCTCCTAACACTGCAGCCCAAAAGCTTGTGATTGTAAAGTTTGTGACATTGTTGGCAACTATCCAAAGGATAAATCCGTTTATTACAAATGTAAAAAGTCCTAGGGTTAGAATATTAATTGGAAAGGTTATCAGTTTTATAATAGGCCTAATCACAGCATTGGCTAGACCTAAAACTAATGCAGCTATCAATGCGGAGCCAAATGAGGTTATTTGCATATTTTGACCCAATATTAGGGCAGTTAAAAATAAGGCTAATCCATTTATAACCCAACGCCATACCAATCCTCGCATCTTTATTCCTCCTTTAATCCTTTATATAAATAATAACCTAATTTATAGCAAATGTGAATATTTTACTGCATCAAATACATTTTTTTGTACATTTAATGCTAAAAAGTCAAGCAGCTATCATTTAGATAGCTGCTCCACATATCCAAGTTGTTGTAGTGCCCATAAAACCAGTTGTGTTCTATTTTTGAGTCCAACCTTTTGTAATACGTTGCTGATGTGATTTCTAACTGTTTTGTCACTGATATATAATCTACTTGCTATCCCCTGATCATCAAGACCCTCAAGAAGTAAATTTACAACTTCGTTTTCCTTTTTACTTAGGGATTCTAGGCTTCTTTCCTTTATTTTCAATTTATCCACTGACCAAGTTAGTATTTCAATGGCCACCCTTAATATTTTGTGATTCTTGGTATTTAGGTACAGGCAAGGGGTAGGTGGTAGAAGGATTATGTTTACCTTTTCTCCGATTATTTTTTCTAATCTATCGGGATTCCTACCGTCTGCTAGAACTAACCATGAATTTTTGTTGGTTGTTACATGCGGCCATATCTCTTCATTATGGATGTTTTGGTTTGGTAGCCATATGTTTATCCCTTTATGAGATTTAATTATCGAATAAATCTGAGGGTTATCTAAATCAACCACATTCACCTTTAACTTTGTTTTTAAATATATTAGGATTTCCGTATTAATACTATCATAGTCCCTATCCACAACCACTAGAATATTCATAGATTACCACACCCTTTTATAACGTTATTGCCGGTGGCTACCGGCAATAACTTCTATTCTTGATCAGCTTGTGGTGGATAGAACTCTGGGAAAGGTAGCTGTTGGAAATCATCACATGGGTCTTCAAATGGGAATTCTTCACATAGTGGAGGTGTTGGACAGAAACCAAATGCAGGTATTAACAGTTGTACTTCTGCAATTGATTTAAGAATAATAAAAGCACCAACTGGTATTAAAACTCTAATCAATGGGTCTTCACCATCATCAAATTCTTCAATAACAGGTTCCCCAGCGATTTGGAAGATTGCTTCTGCAATGGCTTCCATTCGGTCAGGCTCAGGCATATACAAAATTACATCTTTTTCAAAGCATACTTCTAAACCTTCTGTTTCTTCTTCAGCATTTGTTTCGGTATTCACGATGGTAAGATCAATTTCCGCACATACTTCTATTTGAATCCTTGCTAAAGGCCCTCCATTTAGTTGAGTAATATTTATTACATCATAGGTAACTGAGTTTGGTACTATTGTTGCGAATGCAGTAAGATCTTGCACCTCATCATAATTAGGCACCTCTATTTGTGGCTCTTCAAATACGAAAAACTCACATTCTTGTTGTCTACATGCATCATAAACTTTTTTAGTTATAATACATTCAACTAAAGACGGTGTTGGAATTGGACCAGGTTGATTCGTAGATGGATTGTACTTTTCTCTTGGCATTAAAAAACCCTCCTTTCACAATAATTTATGAATAAAAAGTCCTTATGGTGCGAACTTTTTCATATACTTTAATAAAAAAGATTGGAGCGGGAATATGGTTACAAATAATCAATTTCTCACTGGCAAATTAGACAAAAACTTGTTTTTAGGGGAGAATATCTATCTTTCCCACCATTTACCACCCACAGTGGAGTTTAGCAAAAATAACTTGGAGTTTATGCTTTTAAAATATCCAGAAATATATATTAAACCTGATAAGGGTAGGGGGGATAGATTTGTTTTTAATATTGTCAAAGGGCCTTCTGGATACATCTTCTTCTATAAAGAGTGTGAAGTATTCCTAAAGGATATAGATCAGTTATATAATTTTTTAGAAGCCTATGTTAAAAACAGAAAATTCATTATCCAACAGGGAATTCCAAACCTATATTATAAAAATCGAATTTTCGCCATAAGGGTTATTGTTCAAAGACCCTTAGATAAGTGGGAGGTAACAGGTATAGCCGCTAAAATAACTAAGGATAATAGCAAAGTCATTAAAATTGACCAAACTTCTGATGCCATTGAACTTGATAAACTGCTGGAGTACCTTTTTATTTCCCCTGAGGATATCTGCAGTATTTATAAAAAATTAACTTCCCTTTCCCAAATAATCTCAAATACTTTGTCCAGTGAGTGCAAAGATTTACGGATCTTGGGGATAGATTTTACTCTAGATGTTTATTTATCTTTATGGATAATTGATGTAACCTTTACACCAAATTATAAACTTTTTAAAGGTTTTGAAGATAAATCCGTCTACAATATAATTCATAAAAATTATATGAAGATAAAAAGGGGCAAATAGTCCCTTTTTACTGAGAGAAACCGTCATAATGTTCTTTTAGAAAGGAGGTTTAATATGAGTTATAAAATAGTCAAAGGTACTAACCTACTGGATGTAGAGGGTATTGACATAAATGGGCAACTGTTCATTCCCTTAAAAGGTATGGGAGTAAAACATGGAGTTATCGAAAACAAAATAGTTTATTTAGAAAGTCCCCTTATTGATTTGAAACTGGGATTAGTAGGTATGGATAATACCTTGAAAGCAAGTGATTTTGACAGATTGAAAGATATTCTCCAAGGGGCTGGATGTATAGTGCAAATTTTTTACTACCCTGCCACAATTCCAAATGACTTGGATATTGTTATTGTTTTAAACCCTAGAGAAGGGGTATTTAAACTCACATACAGTGGTTTTTCCCTAAATGGTAGCAAAAAGCTCTCTTTGTGTTTAAGCTGGGCAATGGAAAGAATTTTTAACTTAGAACATATTGCTCCTGTTACAAGGCAAGATCTTTTAAACACAGATAGCTTTTTAACCCGTTTGACAACTCCAACTGTAAATATATCTTGGGGTAAGGGAAATTCTGATGAGAGTTTACTTTATTTGGGTTATTGTGTTTTATTGGGTCTTATCTACTTTGTTTCTGGAGAAGTTCCTAAAATTCATTATAGGGAATTACTAGATGATACCGTTGTCAATAGCAAAGGTAAAATCAAAAATAATGATGAATCTGCAAAATTCTTTGATGATAGTGAAGAACATAAGGCTACCCCAGAATTTACCCAAAAAATTATAGAAGAAAAACATGATGATGACAACAAAGCCAGAAATCCTAACGTATCTAAAAGGGGTAAAAAATATGACACACTCCTAAGTGATTCTACTAAGAGAATTAAAGAGTTACAATTTAAAAAGAAAAAGGCCAGTCAGCCTCAGAGAAATTTAGGTACCCCTGCCAGTTTAATGGGACTAGGCTGAAAAAATTGTGATAAGTGACAGGATGTCACTAATAAAAGCCCATCTGAACAGTTTGACACACTGTCCTGATGGGCCTTTTCATAAATCATTTATACCTATGCTTTGGCATTATACCTTATTAGTCAGCTTGCGGTGGATAAAATACTGGGAATGGTAGCTGTTGGAATTCTTCGCATTCATCTACAAATGGGAATTCTTCACAAACTGGTGGTGTTGGGCAAAAACCAAAGGCTGGGATTAAAAGCTGTACCTCTGCGGTGGATTTTAATATGATGAATGCACCGATTGGAACTAATACCCTAACTTGTGTACCTTTGGCATCCTCATATTCTTCAATTACAGGTGTACCAGCTATTTGGAAGATGGCTTCAGCTATGGCTTCCATACGATCAGGTTCTGGCATGTACAAAATGACGTCCTTTTCAAAGCAAACTTCTAGATTTGTGTTTACCGTTTCTTCATCAGTTTCTGTGTTAGTTATAAATAGGTTGATATCAGCACAAACTTCAATTTGAACCCTAGCTAAAGGGCCGCCATTAAGCTGAGTTATATTTATTACGTCATACTCAACGGAATTTGGAACTACCTCAGCAAAGGATGTTAGATCATTAATATCATCATAAGATGGTACATCGATTTGATCGTTTTCGAAAATGAAAAATTCACATTCTTGTTGCCTACATGCATCGTAAACTTTAGTGGTAATAATACATTCTACCAAAGGTGCCACTGGTGGTGTTGGTGGTACAGGTGGTTTATGAAATTTTTTCTCCTCAGGCATGTATACTCTCCTCCTTCTTTTAGTTAAATTTAGTTAACCTACAGTAGTATATTCATTAAATAAAAGTTTGTTAAAAACTATTGACAAAAATTGCATTTGTTTTAGTAATTTAAAACATGTAAACTTGTACTATGTATTATGTAAACTAAAAATGGAGGAGGAGTATTATTGAATAAGAAAATTGTTACACTTACATTGGTTACAGGTTTTTCTTTATTGTCAATACTAGGGACTTCTCAAGCTGCTGAAGCCAGTGCATATAGAAGTTTGCTACAGAACTCTATTACTAACCAGCCAACGGTAAATCAACCTGCCCCTGTGGTTCAACAACCTAGTACCACACAACCACAACAAACCCAAAATTCATTTGAAAATTTTTGGCTAAGGAGACGTGCTTCTTTAGGACAAACCACACCCACAACTAATACCCAGCCAACAAATACAGCACCTACTCAACCAACAAACACAAATCAACAAACTGTTGCACCACAACCAATTTCACCAGTTATAAATCACAACATTTCCCAAAGGGAAATGAATATGCTAAACTGGATCAATGAAGAAAGGGCAAAAGTTGGTGTCGCTCCATTAAGGATAGATGTGGAGTTAAGTAAGTGGGCAAGGATTAAGAGTCAAGATATGAAGGATAATAATTATTTTTCTCATCATTCCCCTACCTATGGTAGCCCATTTGAAATGATGAGAAATGCAGGTATTCAATATAGAAGCGCTGCAGAAAACATTTCAAGCTCACAGAGCCCTCTTATTTCCCACCATAGACTAATGGCCAGTGATGGTCACAGAAGAAATATATTGAATCCTAATTTCACCCATATCGGTATCGGAATTGTGGACCAAAATTCTTCAGGTGTTCTAGTGACACAGTTATTTAATCAAAAGTAATCTAAACTTTTTAAGTGGAGGCTTAAGCCTTCACTTTTTTTATTTATATATATCGGTTCATGATATTTGCACCTTTTTATACTTAGGGAATACACTAAAATATAAAATTATCTAAGGAGGTGTACAAATGTCCTATACAGTTATAAAGGGATCTAAACAATTGGATGTCATGGGTGTTGAGGTGGATGATCAAATCTTTTTACCACTGGAAGCATTATGGGACGATTACACCATTTTAAAAGAGAAAAAAATCATTTTTTTGGATAGTCCCCTAAACGGGTTAAATGTTGGATTATTGAACTTAAGCTCAAAAAAAGAATATGTTGAGCAAGTGATTATTTTGCTGGAAGGGGCAGGCTGTAAGGTAACTCTACTTGAGCCCCACAGTCATATGGCTAGTGACCTCAATATAATTATAGTTTTAAATCCCACAGAAGGTGTTTACCAGACATCCTATGGTGGATATAAGTTAAATGGGAGCAAAAAAATAGCCAATAGCATTGGATGGGCCATGGCTAAGTTCTTTGAATTGGATTATATTTCACCACCGGTTAAGGAAAAAATCAAAACTGTGAAATCTACCCTTTGGAAAAAATTCACTGTTCCGCTGGTTACTGTTAAATGGAGGCAGGGAAGAGATAGTGATCTACTTTTAGGTGTATCAATACTTATGGGATTGTTTAGATTTGCCACAAAAGATCTGCCTTTGATAGATGAAGAAATTTTTTTGAATAATAAAGAAGTAGATATGCATTTAGAAGAAGAAATTGTTCAACCTCCTGTATATCAAACGTATAATGTAGAGTTAGAACCTTTACCCCAGTTGTCCTTTGATGATTTACCCATGGAAAAAGAAACCGTTGATAAAAAGGTTGAGAAGGAAAACGTGGTTACCATCAAGACAAATCTTAAGGAGGTTGATGATATGGCGAGAAGGAGAAAAAATGAAGAGAATAAGCTAAGGGGCAAAAAGTTAGAGAATCCATCTCCAGCCCTACAGCACTATATGAAAACCTTGGTGCAAAAGCAAAAGGAGCAGATGGAAAAGGATATAAAGAAAAATACTAATCCCATTGAGAAACAGGCTGCAAAACTAGCTGGTCTGGATAAGTGACCAAGCTGCAGATAATTGGCAGGATGCCAAGGGAAAACCCCCAGTTCTTGTTTTTAAGAGCTGGGGGTAATGCATGCTAACACGGATTTTAAAGGGAGATTTCGTGGATGCATGGGCGTTTTGTGTGATAGGTAATTGACTTTGTAGAACTGATGCTGGGTCATTATTTTCTTTAGCCACGGATCTTCACTGTTCTTCACAGATAAAGGGCTGTCAGTGCATTTTGTAGGTCATTTTTTTATTGGCATCGGAAACGATTAGTTCTAGAACTGATGCTGGGACGAAGGGATACAATTAATTACTGTGGTGATGCTGGGTCATTATTTTCTTTAGTCACGGATCTTCACTGTTCTTCACAGATAAAGGGCTGTCAGTGCATTTTGTAGGTC
>CAYYRM010000076.1:0-2626 GCA_964474005.1 uncultured Eubacteriales bacterium | reverse complement strand
CACGGATCTTCACTGTTCTTCACAGATAAAGGGCTGTCAGTGCATTTTGTAGGTCTTTTTTTATTGGCATCGGAAACGATTAACTTTATAACTGATGCTTGGTCTTATTTTTTTATTATTAAGACCCAGCAGTAAGCCCAGATAGTTAATTTCAGTGTGTTTCCGATGCAATTGGGTTTGAGTTCCCTCTGTGACCTTAGACTAAGAGAATATCTAGTGTCTTTACTCAGAATTGAAAATTCCTACTCAGGAAACGTTTTTTGTTTCCCTACTCTGCCCTTTAATACATTTCATAAACTATATCTTCTTTGTAGGATGCGAAGAATACTTTATTTATCTTTGTTATTTCTTTAAACCTCTCAGCGAAGGTTTTGGTTTTTGATTTGTAAGTTTGATCTACTGTATCCCATTGATTTAGGGTTAGGTATGTTTTACTGGTTTTTGCTATGGGTAGGTCAAATACACCTATTTTAGCCATTTCCAGTATCAGGTCAAAATCTATTGTTTTACCCTCAAAAGGAAGTTTTTCATGACGGTGGACCCACTTCTCTCCCCATTTTTTCCCTAACACATTGGCTCCTATGTTTATTATGGTATGGGTGGTGCATTTAGGGATAACTGGCTCCCCTTCCTTCCACACTTTCATTGGCCTCATCCGTGCTCCATCGGCTTCACAAATGATGTGGTGATATTCTGATTTTTCATAGATATACTCACATTGTTCCTCAGCGATTCCCATATATTTTAAGTCATCCCGCTCACTATGGACCAATGGGATTTTGTGTGAATTTATATTAGGCCATTTTGTTGGCTCTATTTTATTATCTAGGGGTGGGTTAAACATTTTGGTTGTTGTGGTGACCAAGGATTTGTCTAAGGATTTGGCCAATATAAAGGCCCCTGATGTTTTTCCACCTCCACCTATCATGACAATAAAACTTTTATCACCTATTTCCAATTCCTTTGTAAATTTCATAATCCACCTTCTCACTAGATGTTTGTTTTTAGTTGATGGTACTGGGTGAAATATTGTTTATATGCCAGCATACCTGTTATGGCCACAGTTAAAAAAGGACTTCCTAATAACATATACATAATCACTATCTGAAACTTCACTGCTTCTAGGGGAGATGCACCTGCCAAAATCATACCACTCATTCCCCCAGGTAGACTCACTATTCCCACTACCTTTGCCCTATCCACCACAGGGACCATGGCTGTGGTAATAGCTTTTTGCAATGCAAATTGAGCAGCCTGTCTAGGTGTTGCTCCTAAGGATAAGGCAGCCTCAACTTTAGCTTTGTTTGCGTGGATTTCATCGTGCAGTCTCATAAGTGCCAGTGATGTGGCATTCATTACATTACCTATAACCATTCCTGCTACGGGTATGATGAATTGGGCTTCAAAGGGGATTATGTTAAATCCCGATAATATCGCTATGGTAACTATTGTTGTTACATATATTGCTATGCCACTTATGACATATGAATTCTTAACCTTTTTACCCCTTTTACCTGAGTTGTATGTTGCAACACCAGCCATTACAGTAATCATAAGGATAACATAAACCGGGGATTGTAAATTGAATATAAATGTTAGTACATAACCTATGGCTATTAGCTGTACCAATGATCTGATGGCAGCATCTATTATATCCAGCCCCATTTTAACCCTAAAGGCCTTTGAAAAATAAAGGGCCATTGCCACAAAGACCAGGGACATCAATACTTGGAATATACTTATTTCCCTCATTATTCCCTACCTCCCTTTAAGAAGGTTGTCAAATCAAGATCATCTGATGAAAAAAGGTCTGATTTTGTGCCGTAGAATTTTATTTGCTTATCACCCAAAACCAATACCCTGTGGGCTATCCTTTGGATTTGTTCGATGTTGTGACTTACTAAAACTATGGTTTTGCCATGTTCTGTGTTTAGCTCCAATAAGAGGTCTTCTATTTGCTTAGTTCCTTGGGGGTCTAGGGCAGATGTAGGTTCATCCAGTAACAATACCTCAGGATTTAATGCCAAGGTTCTAGCTATATTTACCCTTTGTTTTTGACCTCCAGATAATTTTTCAATGTTTCTATCTAAGAATTCCCTTTCTAGTCCAACCATGTCCAATAGCTGGTTTGCTATGTCTCGTTCATCACCTTTTTTAATTCCTCGAATTCTTAACCCATAGATGACATTGTCCAGTACAGTTCCTTCAAATAATGCGGACTCTTGGAATACAAAACCAATTTTTTCCCTTAGTTTTCTGATGTCCCATTCCTTGATGTTTATATTATCTATGATTATTTCACCATGGGTTACATCATCTAGCCTGTTCATGAGTCGCAGGAGGGTACTTTTGCCAGAGCCCGATGGTCCTGCTATGGCGAATATATTGTTATTTTCAATTTCTAGGCTGAGGTTTTTGATTATTTCTATATCGTTGCCTTTTTCATCTTTTTTGTTTACATAGATATTTTTAAAAATAATTCCCATGTCTTCACTCCTTTTTCTGCCTTAATTATATTTTACTATAGTGGGAGGATTTTTTAAATCATGATACAGGGATTTTAAAAGGAGTGAAAGGGTGTATTTTTAAAAGCATGCTGACACGGATTTTTAAGGGAGATTTCGCG
>CAYYRM010000075.1:0-11096 GCA_964474005.1 uncultured Eubacteriales bacterium | reverse complement strand
CGAAGATCCTCAAATCCCAAACTTTGGGATACCAGGTCAAGGACCTAGATTACAATCAGGTATGGTATTTGCTATCGAACCTATGGTTAATATGGGGACTTATCGGGTTAAAACATTGCGAGATGGCTGGACAGTAGTTACTTTAGATAACAAACCATCGGCTCACTTCGAGCATACCATAGTGGTTACCGAAGAAGGACCGGAAATTTTGACGGCTATTGATTAAGATAGCTATTGCTTAAGGGAGGTATCTCCATTGTTAGATGTTCAAAAAGGTAGTCTTGTTCGCTCTAAAAAGGGTCGAGACCAAGATAAAATATATATGGTGCTGGGAATTCAAGGGGATCGCGTTTTTTTAGGAGATGGTAAGATTAGAACCATAAAAAGGCCTAAAACTAAAAACGTAAAACACGTAAAAGTCTTATCTGAAG
Source organism: uncultured Eubacteriales bacterium (assembly GCA_964474005.1). Classification (GTDB taxonomy): domain Bacteria; phylum Bacillota; class Proteinivoracia; order Proteinivoracales; family Proteinivoracaceae; genus Alkalicella. Next base: position 10,665 of record CAYYRM010000075.1, on the reverse strand, counting down.
TGACTTTTAAGGACAGCCTTGATCTTCTCACTGACGAGAAAATTGCCCATACAATTAGTACCTTTGAACAAAAGGATAGCTAGAGGGTACCGTAAGAAGGAGGTTATTGGACTTATGTCTAAACAAGATGTTATCGAAGTAGAGGGAAAAGTGCTTGAGGCCCTTCCTAATGCTACTTTTAAAGTAGAGCTGGAAAACGGTCATGTTGTTTTAGCCCATATCTCAGGTAAACTTCGCATGAATTTTATAAGAATATTACCAGGTGATAAAGTTACCGTTGAGCTGTCTCCATACGACCTAACCAAGGGACGTATTACTTATAGGGGACAAAGGAGGTAGATAAAGATGAAAGTAAGACCATCAGTAAAACCTATATGTGAAAAATGCAAGATAATCAAGAGAAAAGGTAAAGTAATGGTTATCTGCGAAAATCCGAAACACAAACAAAAACAAGGCTAGTATAATAGGAGGTGTCATAAGCACTATGGCAAGGATTTCAGGTGTTGACTTACCTAGAGAGAAAAGGGTTGAAATAGCCTTAACATATATCTATGGTATTGGTAGAAGAACCTCTAACCTAATACTAGGTCAATTAGCCATCAACCCAGACACAAGGGTTAGAGACTTAACAGAAGAAGAAGTTAATAAGTTAAGGGAAGCAATCGACAAGGGCTTTAAAGTTGAAGGTGACCTTCGTCGTGAGATTTCCATGAACATTAAAAGGCTAATTGAGATTGGTAGTTATAGGGGAAGACGTCACCGTATGGGGTTACCTGTAAGGGGACAAAACACCAAAAACAATTCTCGTACCCGTAAAGGGCCTAAGAGAACTGTTGGTGCAAAGCGTAAAAAATAGTTTAAAGGAGGGACTCCAAATTGGCACGTAGAACTACTAGTCGCCCAAGACGTAGAGAACGGAAGAATATAGAACGTGGCGTAGCCCACATTCATTCAACCTTTAACAATACAATAGTAACCATTTCCGACATGGCTGGTAACACCATTTCATGGTCAAGCGCAGGGGCAATGGGTTTTAAAGGGTCAAGAAAAAGCACTCCATTTGCTGCTCAAACAGCTGCAGAGGTTGCTGCTAAAGCTGCCATGGAACATGGCTTGAAATTGGTTGATGTAACTGTAAAAGGGCCAGGATCCGGTAGAGAAGCTGCGATTCGCTCATTACAAGCTGCAGGTTTAGAAGTTAGTGGTATTAAAGATGTAACACCAATACCACACAATGGTTGCCGCCCACCAAAAAGGCGTCGTGTATAGTAATAGGAGGTGTAAAGAATAAATGGCAAGATATACAGGACCTGTATGTAGATTATGCCGTAGGGAAGGTCAAAAACTTTTCTTAAAAGGCGAAAGATGCTACACACCTAAATGTTCCGTAGACCGTCGTGCATATGCCCCAGGGCAGCATGGCCAAGCTAGAAAGAAACTTTCTGAATACGGAATACAATTAAGAGAAAAACAAAAACTACGTCGTATCTATGGCGTATTAGAAAAACAATTCCGCAACTACTTTGCTGAAGCAAATAGAAAACAAGGGGTAACTGGTGAAAACCTATTACAAATCCTTGAAAGTCGTCTTGACAATATCGTTTTCCGTTTAGGTTTTGGTACTTCTAGGGTTGAAGCTAGACAACTAGTAACCCATGGACATTTCACTGTAAACGGCAAAAAGGTTGACATCGCATCATACCTAACTAAGCCAGGTGATGTTATAGAAGTAAAAGAGAAATCTAAAGAGAGCGCTAAGTTTAAAGATCTTAGAGAATTCGCTGCTACTCAAAACGTTGCTTCTTGGTTAGAAAGAGATGTAGAAGCTTTAAGAGGAAAAGTTTTAGCAACCCCATCTAGAGAAGATATTGACTTACCTGTAGCAGAACACTTAATAGTAGAGCTTTACTCAAGATAAAGCTAAGGTTTGCTAGCAGCCCTCGTAACTCCAATATTTTGAGAAAAGGGAGGGTAAAACTTTGATAGAGATTGAAAAACCCAAAATTGAATGTGTCAAATTGTCAGATGACAATACCTATGGAGAGTTTGTGGTAGAACCTTTAGAAAGGGGCTATGGAACCACATTAGGTAACTCTCTAAGGAGAATTTTATTATCATCACTACCTGGCGCTGCTGTCACCAGTGTCAAGATAGACGGTGTATTACATGAGTTCTCCACCATCCAAGGTGTCAAAGAAGATACCACGGAAATCATTTTAAATCTAAAACAGCTATCCCTAAAAATTCATAATGGACAGCCAAAAACCCTAAGGCTTGATTTTGAGGGTCCAGGTGTGGCCACAGCAGAGGATATCTCCCCTGACAGTGATATTGAAATCCTAAACCCTGACCACGTTATTGCACACGTTGCTGAAGGTGGCAGACTATACATGGAAATCAATGTATCTCCAGGTAGAGGCTATGTACCAGCTGATAAAAACAAATCCCAAGATCACCCCATAGGTGTTATCGCAGTGGATTCCATTTATACGCCAATCCGTAGGGTACAATATGAAGTAGGTAATTCAAGGGTAGGTCAAATAACTAACTTTGATAAGCTAACTTTACAAGTAACCACAGATGGTAGTATCAGACCCGATGAAGCCATTAGCTTGGCTGCTAAAATTATGAATGAACATTTAGAACTGTTTATTGATTTAACCCATACTGTCAGTGAAATTGAAGTTATGGTGGAAAAAGAGGAAGACGAAAAGGAAAAAGTCTACCAAATGACCATCGAAGAATTAGACTTCTCTGTAAGGTCATATAACTGTCTTAAGAGGGCTGGCATCAACTATGTTGAAGAGCTAACCCAAAAATCCGAATCAGACATGATGAATGTTAGAAACTTAGGAAGAAAATCCTTAGAAGAAGTTATGTATAAACTAAAAGAATTGGGACTATCCCTTAGGAAAGAAGACGAGTAAAGGAGGGGATATAAAATGGTTTTACGCAAATTTGGACGTACCACTAATCAAAGAAAAGCCCTACTTAGAGGCTTAACCACCTCTCTACTAAAAGAAGGCAGAATCGTAACCACCGAAGCAAAAGCAAAGGCACTTCGTCCAGTGGCAGAGAAAATGATCACCCTTGGTAAAAAAGGTGACCTACACTCTCGTAGACAAGCTTTAGCGTACATCCTAGAAGAGGATGTAGTAACAAAGCTGTTTGAAGAAGTAGCTCCAAAATATGCTGAGAGAAATGGTGGATACACTAGAATCATAAAATCAGGCCCACGTAGAGGGGACGGAGCTCCAACAGCTATAATCGAGCTAGTTTAGTAATGGGAAATTGACAGGTCATGGGGCAGTTAACGGTTATAATCGCACGATCGATTATAACCGATAACTGTTTATGCCTGTCTTTTTTAAAATAACACCATCCCTGAAAAGGGGGAGGTATTTAACATGAATAAAATAATCGAAGTTAAGGATCTATTCCACTACTACAATCAAGGCAAGGAGAATCAACTTGAAGCCTTAAAGGGTGTAAACTTAAGCATACTTGAAGGTGAATTTTTGGTTATAATTGGTCACAACGGGTCAGGGAAATCCACCCTTGCAAAGCATTTTAACGGTCTTTTAGAGCCCGCCTCTGGCAAAGTTTTGGTGGAGGGGAAAGAGCTCTTAAACTTAGACGACTACTGGGATGCAAGGCAAAAGGTCGGCCTAGTATTTCAAAACCCCGACAATCAAATTATCGCCACAATTGTGGAAGAGGATGTGGCCTTTGGGCCTGAAAACCTAGGGCTTCCCCAACAAACCATTATAGAAAGAGTTGATCAGTCTCTAAAACAGGTACGCATGGAAAGATACCGTAAACATCCCCCTCATCTATTATCTGGGGGTCAAAAACAAAGGATTGCCATAGCTGGCATATTGGCAATGCTACCTAAATGCATATGCTTAGATGAACCCACTGCCATGTTAGACCCTAAAGGAAGGCAAGAGGTTATGGAAACAATCCATCGCCTAAACAAGGAACAGGGTATCACCGTGGTCCATATAACTCACCACATGGAAGAGGCTGCATTAGCTGATAGGGTAATTGTTATGGAAGCTGGTTCCATTGTCATGGAAGGCACTCCAAAAGAAGTATTTAAGCAGGTTGACAAATTAAGGAGCTTAGGTTTAGATGTACCTGTAGTAACAGAGCTTATTTATGACTTAAACAAAGAGGGTTACAATATCCCTGAAGATATAGTAACATTAGATGAGTTGGTGAAATATCTATGTCCATAATTTTAAAAAACTTATCACACATATACTCACCGGGCACTCCCTTTGAAGTAAAGGCCTTAGAGAATATCAATCTTAACATAACAGAAGGTGAATTTATAGGGATTATCGGTCACACTGGTTCAGGAAAATCTACACTGATCCAACACTTAAACGGTCTATTAAAGCCTACCTCAGGTGGTCTAAGTATAGACGACTTAGTGGTTGGCGATAAAAACACTAAGCTTAGGGACATACGAAAAAAAGTAGGGCTGGTATTTCAATATCCAGAACATCAGTTATTTGAAGAAACAGTTGAATTGGATGTTGCTTTTGGACCAAAGAATTTAGGATTTAGCCCTGAACAAGTGCAAGAAAAGGTAAAAAAATCATTGGAATGGGTTAACCTAGATTTTGAACAACTTAAAGAAAGGTCACCCTTTGAACTAAGTGGTGGACAAATGAGGAAAGTGGCCATTGCAGGGGTACTAGCCATGGAACCCAAATACCTAATTTTAGATGAGCCCACAGCTGGTCTTGACCCACGTTCTAGGGATGATATATTAGATAAGTTAAAGGAGCTTCATAAAGAACTTCAAATAACAATTATCCTTGTATCACACTCCATGGATGAAATAGCGGAGCTGGTGGATAGGATCATAGTGATGGATAATGGTCAAATTTTCGTTGATGGTAAACCCGAAGAAGTTTTCGCTAAACGGGACCAGCTCGTTAAAATCGGGCTTGGTGTTCCACCTGTAACTGAACTTATGATAAAGTTAAAAGAGAAAAATTTAGATGTTAACACTAGGGTTTTTAAGCTGTCTGACGCTAAAGAAGAGCTGAAAAAAGTCATAAGGGGGCAAAAATAATGTCTCTACTTAAAGGAATAACCATTGGACAATATTTACCAGGGGATTCATTTATCCATAGACTTGACCCAAGGATAAAGATCCTAATCACAATAACCTTGATCATGACACTATTTTTCATAAAATCCTTCTATGGCTATTTGATTTTGCTATTATTACTGTATATTAGTGTGAAGACTTCAGATATTCCATTAAAAACAATAATCAAGGGATTAAAACCCCTATGGTTCTTAATAGCCTTTACACTGGTATTACACATATTCTTTACTAAAGGTAATGAAAGCAGGATTATATTTACCTTAGGGCCCATTTCTGTTGATAGCTTTGGGGTCCGTCAAGGGATATTTATGGCTTCAAGGTTAGCCCTTCTGGTTATGAACACATCCCTATTAACCCTGACAACTTCACCCATTGCCCTAACAGACGCCATAGAAAACCTATTGTCACCCTTTAAAAAAATAGGTGTTCCAGCCCATGAGTTAGCTATGATGATGACCATAGCCCTAAGATTTATCCCAACCCTATTAGAGGAAACGGATAAAATAATGAAGGCACAAATGGCCAGGGGAGCAGACTTTGAATCAGGTAACATCTTGCAAAGGGCCAAGGCACTGATACCACTATTGGTACCATTGTTCGTAAGTGCATTTCGTCGAGCCGATGAACTGGCCATGGCCATGGAATCAAGGTGCTATAGGGGTGGAGAAGGAAGAACTAGGATGAAGACCCTAAAGGCCACAGTTATGGATTATGTACCCTTTGTAGGGGTAATACTTTTGTTGTTTATAGTGGTATTCACAGGAATCTAGTTATGTTTAACACTAAATTAGTTCTTTCTTATAAGGGAACAAATTACTGTGGCTTCCAAATTCAAAATAAGAGTAATGACCCAACGGTACAGCTATATTTGGATAAAGCTTTAGGAATAATATATGGTGAAGAAATTAAGACCATTCAATGTAGTAGAACCGATGCAGGGGTACATGCAAAGGGTCAGGTTGTGAATTACAAACACCCTGAGGACAAAATAAGTGAACCTTCAAGATTAGTCATGGCCATAAACGCAAATTTGCCAAAAGACATAAGGGTCTTACATGCTCAAAAGGTTAGTTTAGATTTTCACTCCCGTTACAATGCTAAGGGTAAAATGTACAGTTACACCATAGACAACTGTCATGCCCATAGACCCCTGACCCAAGAATATACCTATCATATACCCCATCTGTTAGACATTGACGCAATGTTTAGGGCAAAGGAGTATTTTTTAGGAACCCATGATTTTTTAAGCTTTAAAGGTTCTGCAGGTACTTCAAAGACATCCATACGCACTGTAAAAAGAATTAACCTTGATATAGATGATCAGTATATCAAGTTTATCTTTGAAGGTGATGGATTTTTATACAATATGGTTAGAATTATGGTGGGTACATTGGTTTTAGTGGGTAAAGGTAAACTTAACCCAGAAAGCGTAAAAGATATCTTAAATTCAAAGGATAGAAATAAAGCAGGTCCCACAGCACCTGCCCAAGGACTGATCCTAGAAAAAATTTACTATTAACAGTTAAGGTGAATTACTTGACATTGGGGCTCAATTATTATAAAATTGTTTAGAGTATGTGGTGATTCCAGAGCCCCGGAAAGCCCATAACAACAATACTAATGTAAAAAATACAAGGAGGGACATTCCATGCGGACAACTTTCCTAGCAAAAGCTAACGAAATCCAAAGAAAGTGGTACGTTGTCGATGCTGAAGGTAAGACCCTAGGTAGATTGGCAAGTGAAGTTGCTTCAATCCTAAGGGGTAAACATAAAGCTATCTATACACCAAATGTTGACACTGGTGATCATGTAATCGTAATCAATGCTGAAAAAGCTGTTTTAACAGGTAACAAACTTACTCAAAAAATTCATTACCAACATTCATTACATCCAGGTGGTCTTAAGCAAACTACTTATGATATCATGATGAAAGAAAAGCCTGAAAGAGCTCTTTATATAGCTATTAAAGGCATGCTACCCCATAACAAACTAGGTAGACAAATGCTTAAAAAACTTCGTGTATACAGAGGTTCAGAACATGGTCACGAAGCACAAATGCCTGAAGTTTGGCAACCAAGAGGATTCTAAGAAAGGGGGACTTGAAAATGGCTTATATCGGAACTGGTCGTCGTAAGAAATCAGTAGCCAGAGTACGTCTAGTAGCTGGTGAAGGTAATATAATTATCAACAAAAGGGATATCGACAATTACTTCGGTGGTTTAGAAACCCTTAAGCTTATAGTAAAACAACCACTTGAACTTACTAAAACTTTAGGTCAATTCGATGTTTTAGTAAACGTTTTCGGTGGTGGTGTATCTGGTCAAGCTGGTGCTATCCGTCATGGTATCTCCAGAGCCCTTCTTAAAGCAGATGCTAACACAAGACCTGCCCTTAAGAAAGCTGGTTTCCTAACAAGGGACCCAAGAATGACCGAAAGAAAGAAATACGGCTTGAAAAAAGCCCGTCGTGCTCCACAGTTTTCAAAGAGATAATACTACAAAACCCTTGCTTCCACTGGCAAGGGTTTTATTTTTTAAATTTTATTAATATTTCTTTTAAAATATAAAAAAATTAGGTATAATATAAACTCGTGACCAAAAAGTGGTAGGAGGGATTAAATATGGAGAGTAGTAAACACCCTGATTTTCCCAAAGAAGCCCAGCATTTAAGTTATACAAAGGAATACATAGAAAAGACATTAAAAACCATAGACAGATACCTTTATCAATACAAAGGGGATATGAAGGAAGCATTTCAGCAACTGGATCTAGTGGATAGTTCTTCGGAATACATCAATATCTTAGTAAATGCAAAATTTATGGAAATGGCAGAAAAAAACTATATTAGTTTAAGTAAAGTAAAGGACAAACCCTATTTTGCACGGATTGACTTTAAGTCCCAAGGTAGTGACAAAATAGAAGAACTCTATATAGGTAAAGCTTCCCTTAGCAGACTAGAGGATAACAAACAGCTTATAATAGACTGGAGGGCCCCTGTAGCTTCTGTATACTATGAAGGAAGGCTAGGGCACACCAGCTACCCCAGTGTGGATGGAGAGGAATATGGCGAGCTCTTATTAAAACGTCAATTTCAAATGGAAAATGGTAAGCTCAAAGAAATTATCGATATTGATGTGGCAGCAAATGACCCGTTATTACAGTCGGCCCTTAAAACCAATGCAGAAAAACGTCTAAAGGATATAGCATCAACAATCCAAGGGGAGCAAAATCGAGTAATAAGGGCAGACATGCATGTACCTCTTATAGTCCAAGGGGTAGCGGGCAGTGGTAAAACCACCATAGCGCTCCACAGAATAGCTTATTTCATATATACATATGAGGCAACATTTAACCCCGATAACTTCATGATAATAGCACCTAATAGGATGTTCATAAATTATATTTCTGAGGTCCTGCCAGAGCTAGGGGTGGAGGAAGTAAAACAAACCACGTACATAGACCTTATGGAGGAGTTATTAGAGAAAAAGGTAAAACTTACAGATACCAGTGAAAAGTTAATGAATTTAATGGAAGCAGTGGAGTCTGAAAGGGAAAAAATCATATGGGCCAGTAAATTTAAAGGCTCCATGGAGTTTAAAAATATAATAGACAATTACATAAAGGATATAGAAGCAAACTACTATCCCCCTACAGACTTTGTTTTAATTAGGCGATTGATGATAACCGTGGAAGAAATCAAGAACTATATTAGAAAAGAGTTCAATTATCTTCCCCTATATAAAAGGGATATGCAATTAAAGAAAGTACTGCGAAATAGATTAAAAAGGGATAAAGTTAAGTTAATAGAAGAAGTAAAAAATCACTTTGAAAAGCGTATTGAAGATGTACGGTCACAATACCCCGACCCCCTAGAGAGACAAAAACACATAGTGCCCGTTATAGAAAAAAGAGATAGGATTTTAAATAATATTAACAAAGAGGCACCTGTGCTTGTAAAAAAATACATGTCTTTATTAAAGAAAGAAGACCTTATGGATTGTTATCAAAAACTCCTCACTGACCCTGACCTTTTATATAAATATGCCCATGAGAAGGTTTCCTTGGATAAACTAAAGGAGTTTGCGAAAAAGAACAGTGAAATTTTCAATAAGGGTAAATATGAGCTAGAAGACCTTGCACCCCTTGTTTACCTGAAACATCTGCTATATGGATTTAAAGAAAGGATGGATATCAGGACAGTTGTAATAGATGAGGCACAAGACTTCAGTGTATTTCAAATGTATGTGGTAAAAGAAATCCTAGACACAGAGCAGTTGACCCTATTAGGTGACATATCCCAAGGAATTCATTCATACAGAGGTATCGATGGTTGGGATGAAATCACGGAAAAGGTCTTTACAAAACGAAAGTCAAATTTTATTGCCTTAGAACAAAGTTACAGAACAACCATTGAGATAATGGAAGTTGCCAATGAAGTGATAAAGAATTTATCCAATCCCAACTTAATCCTAGCAAAACCTGTTATAAGACATGGAAAAAAACCTACAAGAAATTGGTTTGCAAGCCAAGGGGAACTGCTAGATAAACTATCAGAAAAGCTCCTAATACTTGAGCAAAAGTACAAATCAGTGGCTATAATTTGCAAGACCAAAGGGGAAGCCATTAATATAAAGAAGAATCTAGACAAAGGCAAAAAAATAAAAGCAAAGCTCTTGGATGAAAAAGAAGAGAGCTATGAAGCAGGGGTAATAGTTGTACCTTCACATCTAGCGAAGGGATTAGAATTTGACTCAGTGGTAATAGTAAACATTGAAGAATCTTATAATGCCAATGAACTAGATATTAAGCTTTTATACGTGGCCTTAACCCGTGCATTACACAAAGTTGATATACTGTGTATAGAAGGAAAGAACCCCATTTTAGCAAGAATACCAGAAAGTTTTTTTAACTAATCAAAATACCTCCTGTGTTCACACAGGAGGTATTTGATTAGTTTATAATTACATATCAAAAACTACATTGGGGGCCTAGAACGATCAGTATCTAAAAACTCTATTAATCCTTTTGTCATACTCCATGCCAATTTGTACTGGTACTCTTCATTTTGGAGATTGGCCCTGTCTTCTGGGTTTGATAAAAAACCACACTCAACCACAACACCTATAATTTCAATTTCCCTAGTCAAAAAGAAATCTGTGGATTTAGCTTCCCTTGATGTCCCTGTGTCATTTTTAAGATGTGCTTGAATAATATTGGCGAGATTTTCCGATTGTTCACGCCCTGGTTGATGAAAAACTTGAGCACCCTTCCATCTAGACGAAGCTATACTATTGGCATGTATGCTAATTAAATAATGGGCACCACTTTGTTCAATTAATTCCTTTCTAGCCCTCATATCCTGTTGTTTTTTTGGACCTGCTGTTTCTAAAAAATCCTCATCTTCATCCCTGGTTAACAACACATCAAAACCATTTAAAGTCAAAACTTCTTTAAGCTTTAGGGCTATGGCTAGGTTAATTTCTTTTTCCTCCACATCGGGAAGCACCCGGGCACACCCGGCAAGGCGTGAACTTGCG
>CAYYRM010000074.1:0-11145 GCA_964474005.1 uncultured Eubacteriales bacterium | reverse complement strand
AAAATCGCTATATACACATCCTTTAGATCTATGACTAATTTCTTCACCAGTAAGTAATCTAAGCTACCGTTCCAAAACACTCTATCAATAAGTGAGCAGGTAGCACCAGCAATTAGTAAGACTTCTAGAATTACTATTGTTATACCTTGACTTAAATCTGAGTAGACTTTAGAAAAGCCAAAGGCTGCAAAGATTAATATGGCTACAGTTAAAACAATATGCAAGCCCCTGGTTTTCTTGATTTTCAGCATTGAGTTAAACCATGAGTAATATGTGTTTTGTTGAGGTTTTATATATAGAAAGTTATTTATTAATGTTATCCTTTTGCCCTTATACTTTTTCACCCATAGCTTTATTCCTTGATCAAGGGCTATTAAGGCTACTACTACCATGTATTTGTATAGATTTTGCATGTAACACCTCAGTTCTATATCAATAGCAATGTACTAGATTCTATTCCACTGATGAAACCTAGTTTGTGGTATAGGCCTTCTGCTGAATTACCTGCCCTTACTGTTAATCTTACTGCTGGGTATTTGCCGTGAGCATTGTTTAAAACCTTTTTTATCATCTTTGTTGCTAACCCCTTACCCTCATAGGATTGATTTACCACGATATCAGCAATATAGGGCAGTTCTTCCCATAGGAATACCACACACGAGGCCACAAGCCCATTAGTTTTTTTATCATATATAACAGTGGACAGCTCCGGGAGTGAAATAGGAATATGCTCTTTTAATATACTTTCATAAAAACCTTTTTCTTTATCGGCGATACAAGCCACACTACTTTTACTGTATACCGTGTAATACTGTTGTATTAAAGCTTCTCTATTTTCTTCTTTAGGAACATCAATGTTAAACTCATACCCAAAATCAACTTCATATATTGCTGTAGGTCGAATCATTACCCGTTCAGTCTCATAAAACTGAAACCCTAGCCTTTGGAAGGTTAGGTAACTATCTGGATATATTCCTCCTGCTTTTATAGGTTTTTGTATATCAGCTTTAATTTTTACATAGTTTAGCAAATCTTTGACCAGGGTTTCTTCATCATTGAATGGTGGGATAAGGAATATAAACCCGAAAAAATTGCCCTCCGTGACAAATCCCGCAACTCTCTGATCATCTTTTTCTACCCAATATTGAGGTTTAATTCCTTCAAATAGCTTATAAGCGCGTTCTTGACTTGTGGGAAACCAAACATTTTTATTGCCGTGACCATATAACAGATAATAAATGCCGAACTCCTTTGAGTCTGCTTTTCTGGCCACCATACCAGAATTCAATCGAAACATAAATTCTCCCCCTTAAGCTTATTAAGGATTTTGTAACTAAACATTCTAATGAATTGCACATAAATTTCTTGTGACATCATTTATTGATTTATGGATAAAATCTCCTTAAGCTTTTTTATCTTATCATTGTCTTTGTTATTATTTTTTGTACGTCTATATCCATCAGTTACAGATTTGCTGTAAACCTTAAGATACTCTTCGATACTAAGGCTCTTAAATTTAACTCCCTGAGTATCTTTTATGCAAAGATTATTATAATCCACACCTGCAAAGGGTAACAAATCCTCTTCAAAAGAAAAGGCTAATTTTAAACCATCTCTGATAAACTCATGCTCATTCAAATCAAGTAAGACAAATCCAATTTCCTCCACAGCTATCCTTAACAAGTCCCACTTCTCACCTATGTAAGTTTTAGGCACAAGTAAATCTATATCTTGTGGGTTGAAATCCATGCCTGACACAATCTGAAGACCAAGGGACCCATAAAGGACAGGTACTATATCTAGCTCTTTATTTAAATGTTTTACAATACCTATAAATTCATTATAAAAATCCATAAAAATCCCTTCTTTCTATACTCCATCAACTAAATTTTTCACCTTGAACTTTTACCTACTCCTCCACCCACTGGAGGAATATCCCTTCTTTAAATCCACCACGCTTCTCCCTTTTAGCTCTCTGTACATCACGTACCTCTTCATAAGATATTCCCTTTTTCTCCAATATATCATCTAAGACTTCCATGATATCTGCTAATTCTTCGATGTTATCAGCCTCTATGAATTCTTGAACCTCTTCTAGTAGCTTTTTATTCAGTTCATTGTAGAATTTCACTCCATCTAATTTACAAACCTTAGGTGTCTTCCCAGTGGCTAAAATTATTTCAGGTATTTTGTCCCTGACCAGTTTATTATGGTTTATCTTCATATCTTTCCTCCACTTAAATTATTTCTTTCCATATGCCAGTATTTAAAAAGTTTTGTGCTCTGTTTTCCGCCTTTGAAACAATTTCTTCATTAAAACCCATTATGGCAAGGAGTTTAATGGCATTTCTTGTTACAGTTCTACCAGGGTACAGCTTATAATCAAATATTATTTCATCTTCATTTATCTGTTCTTGGAAATGATAGTTATCAAAAACATTGCCTAATATACTGGTAAGCTCCACATCATGTGTTGCACTGATACATAAACAATTACCGCTGGACAGTGAATTAAGAACTTCACTGGATGCAGAAACCCGTTCAATGGTATTTGTCCCCCTTAGTATTTCATCGATGAAGCATAAAGAAGGGAAACCATGGTCAACGGAATCGATAATTCTTTTTAATGATTTTATTTCAACAATATAATAGCTTTCTTTACCTATTAAGTCATCCCTTAAAGCCATGGAAGTATATGTCTTGAAAAATGAAGAACTATACTCTTTGGCAAGACATGTGAAAATTGTCTGTGCCATAATGGAGTTTATGGCCACGGTTTTTAAGAAAGTGGATTTTCCTGATGCATTAGACCCAGTTATCAACATTGATTTTTGAACAAGGCAAGAATTAGAAACAGGATTTGTTATCAATGGGTGATAGATTTCTTTGAAGTCTATCACCTTACCTTCATTGATAAGTTTAGGTTTAGTGAAATAATTTAGACTCTCTCTATATGAAGCGATGGCTATATATGAGTCTAATAAACCTATGAATTCATATACAGCAATAAGATCATCCCTATTATTTTCAATGGCTTTGTTGATTTTCTCTAGATTGATAACTTCAGTTAAAAAGAACATTTTAATATAATCCATAAAGACATCCATCTCACTTACCACCTGTGATAAATTAAAAAACATTTTCTTTATGGACCTTAGATTATGCACGGATTTTTCTATATGTGGAAATTGCCCTTTTATTTCTTTAATGGCCAGCTTGTCAATTTTGTCAGCACACTGAACCATACTGATAATATAATTAAATCTGCCCATCTTATACTCATTTCTACGGGTTTGATAAAAATGGATATACAAATTTATAGCGCTTGACAATAAAAACAATAGAGCTGCAGCTTGATTTATAAAAAACAACCCAATGGACAGGGCTGGTATAAAGGACAAAACCCTAAATAATAACAATTTATTGGCAGGTTTCCATCCATCCTTGAAAAAATTAGAAATACATGCACTCCTATCCTTTCCAAGCTTCCCAAGAATGTAAGCTACACCCATGCGATTTTTTTCATCAGTTCTAAAAAAATTCACCATTTCATCAACTTTTATAAGATCTTTCTCAACAAAAAGTGGTTTTCTTAAAATGCTATACAAAACCTCTTCACCCATGGATGATTGTGTATTATTAATACTGCTGAAGACTTCATTCATATTTAAATCATTCCAGGTTATATCATCTATATAAAATCCACTTTCTTCCTTTGTATTGTTAAAATAGCTTGATATAGATTCAAGTTCTTCTTCCTTTAACTTCCCTTGAACTTTCTTACCCCATTTTTCTCTTATCTCATTTCTTGTCTTTTCTAGCCTCTTTTTATAATTCCAAATATTTGTAAATACAAGTGTACATACAATAAAAATAATAATTATTATACCTGTATCAGGCATCTAACCCCTCCTCAAACTTACTACTGTGGCTCATAGTTAAAATTTCGTCTTTTCACCTATGAATTCCTCTAATTATAAGTAATATTTCATATTAAATAAAGCCACTGTTATAGTCCCAGTAGCCTTATTTTCATAGATTATTATATTTTTGATGTTTCCAAATATTTAAGATTGATCTTAGACCACACCATATCCCACAGGGGTCGTGTCACAGCCATACAAAATGTTAACCAAGCAAAGCCCACAATATATCCCCCAATTATATCTGATGCGAAATGTCTATCCAGTAGAATCTGACCAATACCTATTGAAATAATAATTATTGATAACATGCTAATAGATAATTTCTTGATAATTTTATGTCTTAACTCTGAATTTAAAACCATAATTATAACCCCAAAAAGCAGTAGTGCTTTGACAGCATGTCCACTGGGAAAGCTATAGGAAATCCTATCGGTGAATAATCCCCAAATATTCATATGGGCAATTTCCCCAGGTCTATCCCTGGCAATGATGGTCTTTAAGATGAATGTTATCATTACTCCTCCACCCATGGTAGTAAGTAATAACATTGTGTGATAGTATAGCTTCTTATATAACAATAAAACCATTGCTAAAACTGTAAGTATAAAACTTGTCTTGGTATGGGCTAAATAAGTAATGGCTCCAATTACCTCTTGATAACTGGCAAACCACCTATTGGAAAGCCACAAATAAATTTGATCATCAAAGGATGTCAAATCTTTATGTAGTATTATAGCAATTAAAGTAATGGCAGAAATTGCAAAGCCCAAAGATATCCAAAGTAACCTAGTTTCACTCTTCCTCATACTACTCCTCCTTTTTAAGAATTGTAGCATAATTTCTTTACGAAAATATAAACTTTTAGTGAACAATCCCCATATCAATTGACATGGCTACCCACATTACAACCCATAGCCAATTCCATAGGCAAAGGCCAACCATAATATACAAAGGAGAAATAAGCCTAGTTGCAAAGGCCAGATAAATTTAAGCCACCTACTGTAACTAACTTTGGAAAGTCCCAATGCTATCAGTAGCACTGCATTGGTAGGATACAATACATTGGTAAATCCATCACCAAATTGAAATGCCAATATTCCCAGCTGTCTACCCATGCCAAGTAAATCCATAATGGGCATCAGTACAGGCATCAAAATAAAAGCCTTAGCACTTCCTGATCCTATAAAAAAATTTAAACACAACACAAGTAAAAATACCACAATTATTGCACTAAAAGGTGAAAAAGAATTTACGTTATTAGCAAATAAATATAAGATCCTATCTATAATAAATCCTTCTTCTAACACATGCTTGATCCCAGTGGCCAGTAAAACTAAAACAATGGCAGGTGCCATCTGTACTGCACCAGTACCGTATTGTTTTAACACCCATCTTAAATTATTACTTACTATTAAGCCAACTCCTAAACCAGAAATAAGAAAAATCAACGCAATTATAGGCAAACTTAAATCTCTCATGAAAGGAATCAATGGTGAAGCACTTATAAAAAAAATCATTAAAGCCATCAAGGATATAAAAAATACATATGCTTTTCGGGGAACATAGACTTCTTGATTTATTTCAAAACTTGTCTGTTGAGTACGTGTTTTACTAACATGTCTTCGAAGGAACAGCAAAATCAAGATATAAACTGATATAAAAACCCCCACTCTCAACAAAGCCCCTGAAAACATCGGTAAACCTGCTAAACCTTGGGCTACTCCTATGGTAAAAGGGTTGGATATTGCAGCGGCAAATCCCAATCCACATGCCAATACACTTACACCTAAACCTGTAAGATCATCCCACCCCATCTTCCTTGACAACAAAATAACCATGGGTATCAATGGGACAACTTCCTCAAAAACACCGATAAATGCACCCAAAGACATAAATATTAACACTAGACTACCTAAAAGTAAACCTTCATGCTTAGAAAAAGTAGTGGATATCTTTAGAATAACTCCTTCAATTAGCCCTGTTTGTTGTAAAACATGTAGAGCCCCACCTATGATAATTAAAAAAACAATAATCCCAATAATAAGAGGCCCAGAATTGCTAAACAACACCAAAATTGGCGCTAACACCAAGCTACGTATAGAAATTCCTTGCTCCTCATTTAGCTCAAATGTTCTGTTTTCAGGATCAAAGGTTCCATTTGGTATAACATATGTCAAAATCCCCGTAAAAACCAACATTACCAGTAAAATCAAAACTGCATTTATGAATGTTTTCACACCACTTTTATCTTTCATCTTTTCTCCCCCCACTTTATTTACCTGTGTATCTGTTTAATAACCCTAGCTGGGTTTCCCCCCACCAACACATCACTAGGTACATCCTTTACAACCACTGCTCCTGATGCTATAACCGCATTATCTCCTATTTTTACCCCAGGGTTTATTATGGCTTTTCCCCCTATCCATACATTGTTTCCTATGACCACTGGCTTTCCAAATTCTAAGCCAGAATTGCGTTCAACTGGATCCAATGGATGTGTAGCTGTGTATATATGTACCCCTGGAGCAAGCATACAGTTATCCCCTATCCTTACTTCACAAACATCTAGAATAACACACTCGAAGTTTGCATAAAAGTTTTCCCCCACATGAATGTTATATCCATAATCACACCTAAAGTTAGGTTCGATATATATATTTTCACCAGTGGAACCAAACAGGTCTTTTAGAAGCTCTTTTCTTTTTTTCCGCTCTGTTTCCAATGATTGATTATATATTCTCACCATGGCCCGGGCCTTTTGTCTATCATTGATTAACTCTTTGTCCCCTGCATTATATAATTGCCCTGACAGCATCTTCTCTTTTTCTGTTTTCAAGTAAATTCACCCCTCACATTTATTTAAAGATTATTTTGATACTCTATGCCCTCTAACCCATGAAATAACATAAACCTAGTGAAGCATTGTTCTAGTCTTTGTTTTAAAGCAAAATCCAATTGAACCCCGTTTTCAAGCCATAGGCCCTTTATATTCAAAACTTTATTCTTTCTATCACAAACTGCTTCAGTACGCCCCACAAACCTATCCCCTGAAATAATAGGAAGTACATAATATCCATATTTACGTTGGGAAACAGGTGTGTATATTTCCCACTTATATTCAAATCCAAATATTTCTTTTATAAGCTTTCGATCCCAAATAAAACTATCCAAGGGGGCGATTAATTCTGTACGTCTATGGAAATTCTTTTCAGACCTAACAGTGTCAATTAACCCTTTATCAGTTGTTAAACAATAAAGGTTCTCCTTCACTCCTTCCACGGCAAACTCAAATATTTTTCCTTCATCAAGTAACTGTTGGAATACAATATTTCGCTCCTTAGTCTTAAACCCTCTTATGTAAAGCCATGCATCCGACGCCTTATTCCACAACATACCCACAGCTGAAATACGTCTTAATACTCGCCACTTCATATGCTCAATTTCATCATCGTGGGGGTCCTTTGCAGTTAATATCTCCCTAGGAATATAATCCTCTGCCAATGCGTAATACTTAATTGTTCCTTTCTTGTGGTGGACTATTAAATCCCCTCTGAAATACAAGGTCTCCAGGGCAGCCCTAGATAGATTGGTACTACTCCAGTACCAATCTATTTTCTCATTAAAGCCAATATCTTTTGAACTGGCAGGACCCTTTTCGTTGATAATTGCTTTAATTAGGTGGGCTACTTTTTCAATTTCATCCCTACCACGTCCCTGTTGGCGATTTTCTTCTCGTATCCTCTCAAAGTATTTCCAGTGATTAATATCAATTATAGCTAAGTTCTTGTCAAAATAGTCCAATAATTTTCTGTCATCATACAAAAGGCTATATAGCATTTCCTTAGTGAAGCCTTCTACCCTTGATTGAAAAACAAGTTCAGGATTCTTCCCACATACATCAATGGGATCAAATTGCACACATCCAGCTTGATGGACAAAGTCCATTACACCTTCTTTACCCTTAAATCTATACTCACCCATCAACCCTTGTTTTAGCAATATAAACTGTCGTGCTTGTTTTTTTGTAAGCGTAATTAAACTCATTCTAACCCTCCTTTAACTAACTACAGGAACTCCTTCTAAACCCAATGGGTCCCTGTCTTTAGTCATAATCAATTTGAACACGTTCCTTAAACATTTAATATTTAATTCTTTATCATTATTGCAAATCCTTCTGAGTGTTAAAAATATATTAAAAGTTTTCTTCTTAGCCTTCTTAATCACAAAGACTAAGTCCAAACTCACAGTTGTATAATAAAAAAAGTCATGCTACAATTAAAATGGGTATAATTACCAAGGATTAGGGGTGGAGCTATGAAGTTAATAAAAGGTGTATTTATAATCATCGGCATACTTGTTTTAATGTCAACCCTTTCCCAAAATGGAAAAACTGATATGGAAAAGCTTAGTTTCTCATCTCAAGAGGAACAATGGACTCTAGTTTCTACCACAATATTAGCCCCTATGCAACCAATAGGGTCTAAATACGTTACCAAAATTCCCGCTGAACAAGAAGGTTACGGGTATGCAAAATGGAGTATCTCACCTGGTGACACCATATTAGGCTATAAAATCGATGTAGGTTTTTCCATTAATGATTCATATACTGGCAAAGGGCCAAGTAAGGATTCAACTTTAGATGGTACTGACCTAGAAGTAACAGATGCATATATAACAATGGTTGTGCTTGGGGAAATAAAACGCAAAAAAGCCCTCCACATATGTGGGGGGCTAAATATTTACACTAACTATTTAATTACTGTAATATTTTCTGCTTGAGGACCTTTAGCGCCTTCAGCTACTTTGAAAGTAACTTTTTGGCCTTCCTCTAAGGTTTTGAAACCATCGGAATTGATTTGTGAGAAGTGAGCAAATACATCTTTACCGTCCTCAGCTGTAATAAAACCAAAACCTTTGTCTGCATTAAACCATTTTACTGTACCATTCATCATAATGTGTACCTCCTAATTGTTTTTCCTTAAATCTTTGAATTTAGATCGCAATAAATTAGGTAGATACTACATGTAGATAATGATCACCTTTTAATACAATTGCTAAACCTTTATTCTTTATTTAAGCATTGTTCTAAGTCTAACACATAAAAAGGGCCATGTCAAACTTTTAATGATTTTTCTGTGTCAGGATCAAACAAGTGCAATTTCTGTGGATTAAAAACCGCATACATGGTATCTCCAGCCTCCAATGTACTATAAGCATCGGTTTTCATCACATACTGTTTATCATTTATCCTAAAATATACATTTAGCTCACTACCCAGTAGCTCAGTGAGTTCTACCTGGGCCATTACACCTTCATCTTCTGTGCCACAGCGTATATGTTCTGGGCGAATACCTACAATCACAGATGAATTATTCTTCCCCTTGCTTTTTACTGCTGCTTCCATCTCCTCTGTAAGTAAAAATCTTTGGTCCTCTATAACTAAATTATTATAGTCCTCCACCCTGCCACCAATAAAATTCATCTGGGGTACACCAATAAAGCTTGCCACAAACATATCTGCAGGTTCATTGTAAATGGTCCTTGGGTCTGCCACTTGTCTAATCTCCCCATCATTCATAACACATATCCTAGTACCCATGGTCATGGCTTCTGTTTGGTCATGGGTTACGTATATGAAAGTGGTTTGTAATTCTTTGTGTAGCTTAATAAGTTCAGCCCGCATCTGAACCCTCAGCTTTGCATCAAGGTTTGACAGGGGTTCATCCATCAAGAATACCTCGGGTTTTCTCACAATGGCCCTTCCCAATGCCACCCTTTGCCTCTGTCCCCCAGACAACTGCTTAGGTTTTCTCTTTAGCAAATCCCCTATGCCCAATATCTTGGCAGCCTTTTCTATTCGTTCTTTAATCTCAACCTTTGGCATTTTACTTATCTTTAAGCCAAAGGCCATATTTTCATAAACTGACATATGGGGGTATAGAGCATAATTTTGAAAAACCATGGCTATATTGCGATCCTTAGGTGATACATCATTAACCAGCATGTCCCCTATATACATTTCACCACTGGATATATCCTCTAGCCCTGCAATCATCCTTAAAGTTGTGGTCTTACCACAACCTGATGGACCAACTAAAACCATAAATTCCCTGTCTTCTATGGATAAATCCACACCCTTTAC
This sequence comes from uncultured Eubacteriales bacterium, assembly GCA_964474005.1. Classification (GTDB taxonomy): domain Bacteria; phylum Bacillota; class Proteinivoracia; order Proteinivoracales; family Proteinivoracaceae; genus Alkalicella. Next base: position 1,077 of record CAYYRM010000074.1, on the reverse strand, counting down.
GGCCTGGAAGCCATTATCATAGATCTTATTTACACCATTTATCTTTACATTAGCCATTATCTATTTCCTCCTTGAACAAATTCAAAGAAAAATTCACTTACCTTGGTACCACTGATATTAACCTCATGGTTTTCCCAGGAAATTATAAAATCGTTACCTATCTCATCTATATAAGTATAACTGCCTACCTCACCATACATGCAAATTGTCAATGGCTTTTCATAATTCACATTGTTACCCACATAACCACCTAATTCACCTTTTATGCCAAGGTTTAAAACCAGTGCTGTACCCTTTGGCACAAATGTTAATAAATCATTTACCCCAGCTTCTAATTCTACAAACCCTCCCCCTTGAACCACTTCTTTGGTAAATAGGTTAAACCAATCACCTTCAGGGAAATACACTCTCCTAGACAGCTGACCTGGATTTAAAACAGGTGCCACCAATATATCCCCAAAGAAATACTGATCATCTATATATACAAAGGTTTGATCATTTGGATAAACCAACAGTCCATGTTTCATAAGTGGTTGTTTATTTTTAATGGCCTTTAAAGCTTCACAATAAATGGTTGGCAGGAGATTCATACGACAATTAAAATAATAACCTACATCCCTAATTAAATCTTCATCTTCAAAAAAAGCTGCCATATTCCAAGGTGTGCGATCATTTATAAACTTTTTAGTTGGCCGCATACCAGCAAATTGCCCACCAATGGGTTCAGAATGGACCTGCATAATGGGTGTAAAAACAGCAAACTGAACAGACCGCTTATACAACTCCACAGATGGCAATTCACCAGAAAACCCACCTATGTCAAAACCCCAAAATATCTGTCCACTGGCAGCAGCGGATAAACCTGCATTTAACACACTCCTAAGCTCTGACCACGTGGATTCTTGGTCCCCAGCCCATTGAATGGGGTATTGTTGTTGACCTATATACCCTGCACGGCTAAAAATCACCCTATCTTTCCCACAAAACTCTGTATATGATTTAACATACTCCACAGAGTACTGATTCACCATTTCTACACCCTTACTACCATCATCAAAGATTATATCATCACTGTAC
>CAYYRM010000073.1:0-11164 GCA_964474005.1 uncultured Eubacteriales bacterium | reverse complement strand
GTAGACGGTGAGGTTGACGAAAGCAAGTTCAGGTATAAAGGACCAAAACCTCAAACCAAAGAAGCTGCCATCATAATGTTGGCAGACTCCATAGAGGCAGCAGTAAGGTCAATTAAACAGCCAACTAAAGAAAGTATATATGACCTAATCAATAAAATCATTGAGGACAAAATAGCAGACAATCAGTTAGACCAGTGTGAAATAACCTATGCAGATGTGAAAAAAATAAAAGAAAAGTTTACAACAGTTATTTTAGGGATTTTCCATCAAAGGATTCAATACCCAAAATAATAGGAGGATTTTTATGTTATTTCCAATTATCGACACCATAGAAGGTATAGAGATTACAGAGGAAACAGAAGAATTAATAAACCAAATATGTGGACAAGTGGTACATTTTCAGGGAATTACAGAAGAAACTGAGGTTAATATAATCTTTGTGGATGACTCCTTTATTAAGAATTTAAACCAAAGGTTTAGAAATAAAGATTATGCCACTGACGTACTTTCTTTTCCCTTTGATGTCCCAGAATTTATCGGGGAAATATATATATCTTTAGATACTGCGAAACGTCAAGCAGAAGAATTTAACCATAGTATAACAAGGGAAATAGCATTCTTGACAGTCCATGGAATTATGCATTTATTAGGATATGACCATGGTGATGAGCCAGATGAGGAAATGAGAAAAGCCGAGGAAGAGATTCTATCTAGCTTGAACATTGTCAGGGGGTAATATTTTGGAATTAAAAAAAGTACTGCATAGCTTTCGCTATGCGGTAGAGGGTATAATCTATAGCGTTAAAACCCAAAGAAATATGAGGATACACTATTTTGTGGCCTTGTTTGTACTGGTGGTGGGTTTCATCGTGCGCCTTACTCACTTAGAACTGGCTGTGCTTTTTTTCACTGTTTCCCTAGTTATATCTTTGGAACTGGTGAACACAGCTGTGGAGGCCACCATCGATTTGATAACAGACAAGTACCATCCCTTAGCAAAAATAGCTAAAAATGTGGCGGCAGGGGCAGTTCTAATCGCTTCTATTAACGCCGTTGCCGTTGGGTATGTACTGTTTTTTGATAAGTTTGATCTAATAACAGAAAATTTGATAACTTCAATACAAGATGTCCCCATATATTTATATGTTAGCTTAATAGGTATTTTATTTATAATAATAATATTAATTAAAGCTAGGATGTATGACCTCGTTTCATTAAAGGGTATGCCCAGTGGCCAAGCTGCAGTGGCATTTGCCTTTACCGTCAGTGTTTTATTTATTTCACAAAACTTATTTTTAACTGTTTGTAGTATCGCAATTGCATTAATGGTAGCTCAAAATCGTTACACTAATCATACCCACTCTTTATACGAAATACTAGCTGGAGCTGCCATTGGTATCTTAATCGGTTTAATTGGGTTTAGGGTTTTAATTTAATTGAGGGAGGAGAAGTATGTATACAAGAAAAGTTGACTTAAAGCTTACGGTAATAACCGTGATATTGGCATTGGTATTATTAATTAACGGATTCCTATTAATAAATGTCTTTGCAAACCTTCAGGCCAAAAAAGGACAAGGATTTAATGATGCCAAAGAATATGCCCTATCCCTTGTGGAATATCATCAGGGTGTTGCCACAGAATGGGGAGTAATAGAATACTCCGCTGTTCAAAATATATTATCAAAATTTATGTACGAAATTAACTTATCCACTAATAGTGATGATTTAGCTAGGGTTATACTAAATCTAGGGAATGAGGTTCAATCTGTTATCAGAAGGGAATCTGAAGCGAGACAGGCAAATATCATACTATCTTTAGTTAGCTATGATGATAGAGTTAAAACCGTTGTTGATCCCATAAGGATAAACATATCCTTTAATACAGGGGGAGAAATCAGATACACTGATTCTGGTCTTTTGCAGACATCTACCCGTACTAAGATAGAAGATTACATTTCCACCATTCCTGTTCTGTGGGAACGGACCATCGAGATGGAAATCGAAAATGGTCTTGCTAGACTTGTAACTGCCCGTTCAGTGGAAGAAAGGGAACAAAGATTAAAAACTGAAGTTGATAGCCTTAAAGCTGAAATTGAATCCTTAAGGATAGCCACAGGATTCAGTGACATGACCAGTGAAGGCATAATTATAAGAATGTTTGATAATCCAAATGTGGATGGTAATATTTCAAACTTCATAATCCACGACTTTGATTTACTGGACTTAGTCAATGAACTTTGGAGTTCAGGTGCCAGAGGTATTGCAGTGGGTGGCAGACGCTTAACAACAACCAGCTCCATTAGATGTGTAGGCCCATTAATTCATGTGGATTTTGAGCCCATAAGTGTTGAACCCATCGTGGTTCAAGTGGCTGGTAATCCTGAACATCTAAGAAGCGGATTGGCGCTAATTAATAAAACCCGTTTTGAACACAGGGGAATAATATTAGAGATTGAGGTTGTTGATAGGCTTACATTACCAGCTTTCACAAGGAGGCGTTAATAATTGAAAAAAGAATTAATAGAGGTTTTAGTAGATAAAGCAAAAAATGCTATGGAGTACGCTTACGTTCCGTATTCTAACTATCCAGTTGGAGCGGCATTACTCACTGTAGATGATGAAATAATTACAGGTTGCAATATTGAAAATGCTTCATATGGTTTAACTAACTGTGCCGAAAGAACTGCACTTTTTAAAAGTGTATCCGAAGGAAAAAGGGATTTTAAGGCCATTGCCGTTATCTGTAAAGGTGAACTTATTGCTTCACCCTGTGGCGCTTGTAGACAAGTAATAGCAGAATTTTTAGAACAAGACTCCCCCGTTATATTGGCCAATGAACAAGGTGAATATCAGTTAACCTCAGTAAAAGAATTACTACCTGGGGCATTTACACCAAAGTCCTTAGAAGGTAAAAAATATGTTTAAGTCAGGTTTTGTATCAATAATTGGAAGGCCAAACGTGGGGAAATCTACACTTCTTAATAATTTTTTAGGACAAAAGATCGCAATAACATCAGACAAGGCACAAACCACTAGGACCAAAATTCATGGGGTCTTGACAGGGGAGGAATACCAAATAGTTTTCATCGATACCCCTGGAATTCACAAACCTAAACATAGATTAGGTGAAGTCATGGTCAAAACAGCTAAAAGTTCCACCCTAGACGTGGATGTTATTTTATTCATTACTGACATCTCTGAACCCATTGGTACAGGGGATAAATTTATCCTTGAAGGATTAAAGTGTAGTATTCCAGTTATACTTGTTGCAAACAAGATTGATAAAGTAACCGAGGTAATTGCAAAGGAAAGAATTGCCACCTTAACTGATATGTATTCATTTGATGATATAATAGCAATATCAGCCTTAGAAGGTGTTAACACCCAAGGATTAGTTTTATTACTACAAAAATACCTTCAGCCAGGACCAAAATACTATCCAGATGATATGGTAACAGACCAGCCAGAAAGGGTAATAGTCCAAGAGTTAATCAGAGAAAAAATCTTAGATTTAACCAGTGAAGAGATTCCCCACGGGGTAGCTGTGGAAGTTGTACAGATGGCTTACAAAAAAAATGGAGTATTAGACATATCTGCAAATATCTTTGTAGAAAGGGATTCCCATAAGGGGATTGTCATAGGAAAACAGGGAAAGCTATTAAAGGAAATAGGGAAAAGAGCTAGACTAGACATAGAATACTTTTTTGACACCAAAGTATTTTTGGAGGTATGGGTGAAGGTTAAGAAAAATTGGAGAGACCTCCCAGGTGCCATTGAAGATTTTGGTTTAAGTGATAACTAACAAATAAAACCATGATAAATAGAAGTGAAGGAATAGTATTAAAGTCATTTTCCTATGATGAGGCTGATGTAATCGCTAGGATTTTCACTAAAAAACAAGGTAAGATAGACGTGTTGGCTAAGGGAGCTAAAAAAATGAAAAGCAGATTAAGCTCAAGCATTCAAGTTTTTACCCTTGGTGAGTTTAGCTACTATCAAAAAAATAATAACCTAGCCATACTTCAACAAAGTGAAATTGTAAAAAGCTATAAAAATATAGTATCCAATTTAGATTTGACTTTCATGGTTTACTATATCTGTGAGTTTTTAGATTATTTCTTAGCAGATTATCAAGAACAATCCAAGGTTTTTGACTTAACAGCCAAAACCTTGGATTTCCTTAATAACTATGATGATTCAAGTCAAGCAATATTTATGGCATTTAAAATAAAGGCCATGGCTCTGCTGGGCTATAGCCCTAATCTGACAAACTGTATAACCTGTGGTAAGGATCACTCCCATGATCATTTCATCTTTTCAATTAAAGAAGGTGGATTAATCTGTAGTACTTGTCTACCAAATAACAAGACCTTTTTACATAAAAAAGAAATTTTACTGTTATTATTCTTATTAAAATCCACTTATGAAGAGATACTAAGAGTAAGCATATCGCCCCAAGATCTTAAGACTGTGGAAGTGATAGTAAGCAAGTATATTCTACATCACACCGAAGGTCATGTTTTCAAAAGCGAAGGGTTATTAAAAAACTTATAGGAGGATCATGTAATGGATGATTTAAGGAAAGTAGACATAATCCGTGAAAGAACTGGGTGTAGTTATAAGGTTGCCCAAGAGGTCTTGCAAAAAAATGATGGAGATGTTCTAAAGGCCATTATTGAACTAGAGGATAAGTCAAAGGTCTGGAGAGAGCAGGTCCAGGTAACAGGTGGAGAATTGGTGGAAAAAATTAAAGAGATAATTCACCAAGGAAATGTAACAAAAGTAATTGTTAAATCACAAGAAAAAACAATTGTAGAAATACCAGTTACAGCTGGAGCCATAGGTGTACTACTAGCACCCCATCTGGCAATGCTAGGTGTACTATCAGCTCTTTTAGCCAAATGCACCATTGAAATAGAAAGAACAAAACCAGAGAACCCAGCCGAATAGGCTGGGTTTTTGCTTAGATGAAGTTTTATTATGGTTTTGTATGAGAAAATTATTACATGACAATACTAACTTTGTAAAGCAAAATACGAGGAGGAAGTCATGGACTTACTGGAATTTAACCACAATGTTCGTAAATATTTTTTACAACAAGGCTTTAAAGAAATACAAACTTTTCCAGCCATTATAAATACACCTTTACAAAATCCCAATATTTTTTATTCTATCTTAGATACGGATAAAACCAATACAAATGAAGTACTTTTTCAAAGGATAAATGAGCAAAATAATATACTGTTGGACTCCCTTGATAATCATAGCTATAATGAAGACCATATTACAGGAATCATAAGAAGTATAGATACCTCTCCCGTAGAATTTCTACGGGAGTTTATTGAGAGCATGTTAAATAAAAATTTCTTTTGGAAGCAAGGGAAACCTATATGGAATATCGAATTTTTTCCACAAACCTATATGGTTGGGAAATATCCCTTGATGGAAGGAAAATTGGTTATGTAGGGTATATCAGTAAGCTCTGTGGGAAAAACGTAAATGAAATTGTATTATTTGATATCACCCTTAAACCATTGAAAGAAGCACTAAAAATAACCACTGATTTACAATTAGAAAACAATTTCTCAAAGATATTGACATCCAGTGGTAGCAAACTATTGCTCTTTGAACTTTTAGAGAACTACCTAAGTGAAGCAAAGATATGAAGTTATGTAGTTTTTTTTGGTTAATGCACGCATTTACGGCATATCAATTACTGGTTTTTCGTGGAAATATTAGTAAAACTGAAAAAATTGGATATGATAACAAGATAGCTACATTGGTACAAAAGTGTGTAGAACACTAAAATAGGAGGAAATAATGAAGGATTTACTAATTGAAATAACAACTGAGAATAGCTCCCCTGAATTTATTCAATCAGCTCAAAAAAAATATCCAACAATACTATCCAAAATAGCTAAAGAGTTTAGGTTGATAGTTTCTAAACAAGATGTCTATATAACACCACAGCGAATAGTATTCTATATACAATTCACAAGTAGTAAACAACAAGGGGGAATCTACGAAATAAAAGGACCAGAAAAAAACATATGCTTTAACCACAACAACACCCCTACCCTAATATATAAAAAGTTTCTTAAACAAAAAGGTTCTAAGGATAGCAACATAATAGTAAAAAAGATACGAGGTAAAGACTATATCTTTATACAATCAAGCTATGAAGAAAAACAAATAAAAGAAATATTACCTGAATTCATTTCGTTACTAATGGATACATTGCGTATTGGCAAAAAAGTCAGACATGTTTTAGGAATAAATAGCGAAAACAACTTATACTCATTGATAAAGGATATACCCAAAGCAACAAAATTCACCACCATACAAAGAAAAGAATACGAAGTTGATAACATAAATCATTACTTCTCATTAATTAAAAGTAGTAGCATCTATTTAACACATAAGCAAAGATTAGATATTATTAAAGAAGAATTATTAAAAATAGAAGAAGCCCTGTCCATTAAGGCATGGGATGTTCATATGAATGTATTGGCAAACTTATCAGAACAGCCCCAAGTTTACCTAACACACATAAAAAAAGAACTATTAAATTTACCTGAAGATATATTATGGTTTTATCTAAAACATCATCCTAGGGTAGTGTTCTTTAAAAAAAATAATAAGAACACAAAAAACATAGCTCTGGTCTTAGAAAAAAACATTGATGACAAAACCGTTAAAAGCTACGTAAATTCAGTTGAAAACCAACTAACAACATTGCAGGATATGTACAACGAAGCCATAGATGTAGACTTTAACAAGTCCAATGATCGTTTGAAAAACATTGTTTTTCTAGAAGATTTAGGTACCATGTATGATAAGGTACAAAGGGTTAAGCAAATCTCTGCAAAAATCTCAGATTTATTATCCATCGGCGAACCCATAAGAACATATACACAAAAGGCTGCTGAACTATCAAAGCTAGACCTAACCCATAGGTTAGTCCTTCATTATCCTGAGTTACATGGTCTGATAGGAAAACATAACGTTCTAAAGGGAGGAGAAAAGCAGGAGGTAGCCCAAGCGGTGGCAGAGTATGTACTTCCCATAAAATGCCGTCCTCAATTACCCCAAACCATGGCAGGGTCCATTTTAAGCATAGCGGACAAAATTGATACCATAGTTGGATTATTTAGTGTAGGTCTGGTGCTTAAGGGCAGTGATGACCCATATAAAATAAAGGCTAAGGCAGATGGTATAATTAGAATAATAGAAAGGACCCAAATGGACATATCCCTAAAAAGAATAACAAACCTTTCAATTAATCTTTATGAATCGTTCCATATATTAAAACAAAAGGATAAAGAAAACCTTTTAAATGATATCCTAAGCTTCTTTTGTCAACGGATTAAGCACTACCTTGAAAAAAATAAATACCAACCACAAATCATAGAAGCTTTAATAGCCAATAAAAGCACCAATATCACACTAATAACTGGAAAAGGGGAATTTCTTCAAAACATAATCACAACCACAGAATTTGAGGAAGTTAGAGAGACATTTAATAGACTAAAAAATTTAATAAACGATAACCCCATTGAAGAAATAGAACTTGAGTTTTTGATGGATGACATTGAAAAGAAACTCTATGAAAACTTCCTGTATTACAAAAAACATTATTATGATAAGGTGGACCGTGGGGAATTCGAAAATGCCTTTTATGATCTACACACCCTAAAAAATTCTGTGGATAAATTTTTGAACAGTGTATATGTATATACAGATGATGAAGCCATAAGACGAAACAGAATAAACATCCTAACAAACATATATGACCTATATTTAGATTTTTGTGATTTTAGTAAATTCTGAAATAAACCTTGTTAAAATCCACTTTGGAAGTTATAATAGAAGTGAAAATACTAAATTTTGGTGCCTCGTTTTATGGGGATAATAGGGAATCAGGTGTAAGACCTGAGCGGACCCGCCACTGTAATGGTTTGGAAATATCATACCACTGTTATGTAAATAATGGGAAGGGATATTTCCTTATACCTAAGCCAGGAAACCTGCCAATAATTTAATGTTGTAACTCCTTTCGGGGCAGAAGGGGTAAGACAAAAAGTATTTTAAGTTCTATAACTGCCTTCGGGCAGTTTTTTTACGCCCCTAAAACATATTAGGAGGAGAAAAGAGTGAAGAAGCTTTTATTTTTAATGATTATTTTAACCATGGTTTTCACCATCACTGGTTGTGGGGAACAATCAAATCAGACACCAGAACCCTTAAAAATAGTATCCCTAGCACCAAGTAATACTGAAATAGTGGCAGCCTTAGGCGGGATAGAAAATTTAGTGGCAGTGACTGATTGGTGTGATTACCCTGCAGCCACAGCAAATATTGAGAAAATTGGTGACGCTTTTAATGTAAACTACGAAAAAATTGTGGCATTACAACCTGATATTGTTTTACTTCCATCTGCAGGGGAAGTAAAGGATAGGTTAGAAGAACTAGGCCTTGAGGTCATGGTACTGACATCAGAATCAATTGATAAAATTTACAGCAACATAATTGCAATTGCAGACCTATTAGATGTAAAATCTAAGGGTGAGGAATTAGTTGAAGACATGAAGGGGAAACTTGCTGAGCTTGAAGAAGGATTTTTAACTGATAAACCCTCAGTGTTTATGTTAGTGGACAATGCAGCCCTCTGGACAGTGGGTAATAACACCTTTTCAAACGAAATTATTATAAAAAGTGGTGGGGTAAATGCAGCAGCCATAGAAGAAGGCTGGTTTGAGATTTCCCAAGAAAAACTACTGGAAATTGACCCCGATGTAATTCTTTATTCGTGGCCTCCAAGTGAGGAGATAACTTCCCTTACAGCGTGGAAAAACCTTTCAGCGGTGAAAGAAGGTAGAGTATATCAGATAGATGGAGATATGACCTCTAGACCAGGTCCTAGAATAGTTGAAGGAATCGAATCCATATACAATCTTTTAAAAACGGGTGAATAACTTTGAAAAAAACATATATCTTTAGTCTAATAACTATTTTGGTAGTTATAATTTTGGGGGTCGCCTTGGGTGCTACCCCCATTTCTTTCAACAATATATCTTTTTTTGGTATGTACTCCTATTTGACAAACAAGCCAGTGGCAGATACCACCCCCTATATCATTATGTTTGAAATGAGGCTCCCAAGGGTCTTACTGGGTTTTATAGTGGGAGGGGTACTGGCAGGATGTGGTGTTGCTTTTCAAAGCATACTAAAAAACCCCCTAGCTGAGCCCTATACCTTAGGAGTTAGCAGTGGGGCAGGTTTAGGTGCAACTTTGGCAATGACCATATTTGCAGGCAGTGCATTTTTCTTAAACTCATCCATTACCATCATGGCATTTATTTTTTCTATAATTACAGTTTTTTTAGTATATTTTTTAGCTAAAGGTCAAGGAGAACTAAATGCATTAAACCTTATTTTGGCTGGAGTTGTCATAAGTTCAACCTTCTCTGCATTCATATCTTTTTTAATGCTTTTTGCTGATGAAAACATCAGGCAGATATTTTTCTGGCTTATGGGCAACCTCCAAAGGGCCACATGGAGTAAAATTCAAATTGTCACCATCCCTGCAATAATTGGCTTAGGAATAATAGCCCTTAAACTAAAGGATTTAAATATTTTACTAATTAGTGATCAAGAAGCAGCTACATTAGGTGTAGAGGTGGAAAAAACAAAAAGACAAGTGATATTGGGATCCACATTGGCCACAGCAGCCGTGGTTTCAGTTAGTGGTTTAATAGGATTCGTTGGACTAATTGTACCACATACCATAAGGTTAATTTTTGGCTCAAATAACATGAAACTCTTCCCCCTATCGGTTATTTGGGGTGGAATATTCTTAAGTTTAGCTGACCTTGTATCAAGACTGATAATGATACCAAGGGAAATTCCTGTGGGCATAATCACAGCTTTAACAGGAGGACCATTCTTTTTATTCTTATTAAAACAAAAATCAAATAAGGTGAATTCCAATGAATAAAATTATTATTTCTGGGCTTACAGTGAATTTAAACACAAATACAATTTTAAAAGGTATAGATTTTAAGTTTCAACAAGGCAAAATATATTCTATCATAGGACCAAATGGAAGTGGCAAATCCACCCTTTTAAAATCCATGGCAGGTCTTATCAAGCCATATGCGGGTAATGTATATGTTGATGATGTAGATATTCACACCCTATCAGCATCAAAAAGGGCTGAAATTATAGCAATGCTTCCCCAAAACACCCATCTTGATAGCCATTTTTCAGTTAAGGAAATGGTTGAAATGGGAAGGCACCACAAAAACAGTTCCATCTTCAAAGCTTTAACTGAAAAAGATAATGAACTTGTTTTAAAATCCATGGAACAAGTAGGTGTAGCAAACCTACAAAATCGTGATTTTTCAAAATTAAGTGGCGGTGAAAAACAAAGGGTATTACTGGCTAGGGCATTAGCCCAAGATCCTAATATTTTACTATTGGACGAACCCACTGCCAGCTTAGATTTAAACTACCAGTTAGAAATATTGAAAATGCTACAAAAATTGAAGGAAACAAATGATTTAACAATTATCGCAATACTTCACGATATTCAACTGGCAGCTAAATACACAGAGGAAATGATTTTTCTAAATGGAGGGAAAATTTATAAATCAGGATCCCCTAAAGAAGTAATCACCCCTGAAACCATTAAAGATATATATAATCTCAATACAAATGTACATTGGGACCCCTTTACAAAACATCTATTTATTAAGCCATTGGATGACAGTTTGAAGTTTGACAAGGATATAAAAATACATCTCATTGCTGGGGGAGGCAGTGGTGTAAATGTCATGGAGCTCTTGGCCACTGACCCTAATAACATGTCCATAGGTGTTGTAAACATAGGGGACCTAGACTGGGAAAAGGCCAAAGAACTTAAAATAAAAGCAATAACCGAGGAACCTTACAACAGTATTTCTAACAAAAGCCATCTGGAAAATTTAGAAGTTATAAAGGAGTCCCATGTGGTTATGTTATGCAACACGCCCTTTGGACATGGCAATCTTTATAACCTAGAAGCTGTTTTATATGCACAAAGTTTGGGAAAAAAGGTAATAATAATTGGAGATAAGGATTTTGCAAAACGAGACTTTACCATGGATAAAAAAGCCACGGAAAT
>CAYYRM010000072.1:0-11444 GCA_964474005.1 uncultured Eubacteriales bacterium | reverse complement strand
AACATAATCCAGCCATTAAAGTAGTGGCAGTGGAACCGAAAGATTCCCCAGTATTATCAGGGGGAAAACCAGGTCCCCATAAAATCCAAGGTATTGGAGCTGGTTTTGTTCCTGATATCTTAAACATGAATGTAATTGATGATATTGTCCAAGTTCAACATGAAGATGCATTTATGGCCAGTAGGGAATTGGGACAAAGATACGGAATTTTGGTGGGAATTTCATCAGGGGCTGCTTATCATGCTGCAAAGATTTTGGCTTTAGACCCTGAAAATAAAGGCAAAAAGATAGTTGTGGTGTTACCTGATAATGGAGAAAGATACCTTTCGACACCCTTGTTTGATGAAGTGTAAAGGTGGTGGGATGTAGATGAATCCAGTGGCTTTTAAGCTTGGTCCTGTAACAATATATTGGTATGGAATCATCATTGCTGCAGGAATATTATCAGGATTGTATGTGGCAAAAAAACTAGCAAAGATTAGGGGTATAAATCCAGATCTTTTAGATGAATTTTTAATTATAGTGGTTCCCCTTGCTGTTATTGGTGCCAGACTTTATTATGTTTTATTTAAGCTTGAATACTATCTACGTAATCCTAGATTGATCCTTGCAATCTGGGAAGGTGGGCTGGCAATACATGGTGCCATAATCGTCAGTATAATAGTTGCTATTATTTTCGCTAAGGTGAAAAAAATTAATTTTTTATCCTTTGCTGACATAGCCGCACCTGCTCTTATTTTAGGGCAGGCCATTGGTAGGTGGGGTAATTATGTGAATCAGGAAGCATATGGTTCTGAGACAAACTTACCCTGGGCAATCTACGTAGACGGTGCATACAGACATCCTACCTTTTTATATGAATCAATTTGGAATCTTGTGGTTTTTGGTGCCTTGGTTTACTTGCTAAGAAAAGCTTCTTTGAAACCAGGTTCAATTTTTTCTCTGTACTTGGCTGGATATTCCTTGGGTAGGGTTTTCATTGAAAGCCTAAGAACTGACAGCTTAATGATGGGACCGTTTAGGGTGGCTCAGTTAATAAGTGGTGCATTTATTTTGGTAGGAATTCTACTTTTTTATATTTTAAATAGAAAAAAAGTAGAATAATTTTAAATCTAGGAAATACTATGCATAGTAGTATTTCCTTTTTTCGTGATAAAGTGACTTGACATAATAATGCACAAGGTATAATATATAGTTAAATACCTTATAGGGGTAGGAGGTAACTTTCATGAAGCACAATGATGATATTGTAAGCCGTTTAAAGAAAATAGAAGGACAGGTTCGTGGAATTCAAAAAATGGTGGATGAAGGGCGTTATTGCGTTGACATCCTTACACAATTGGCCGCAGTAAGGGCTGCGGTAAATAAAGTTGGTTTAATGGTTCTTGAGGGACATACTAAAGGTTGCGTATCCGAGGCCCTAGATGGTCAAAATAAGGATCAAAAATTAGAGGAACTTATGGGAGTTCTATCTAAGTTTTTAAAATAATAACATAATTTATACGAGGAGGAGATAACATGATAAAAATGGAGTTAAATGTTTCTGGAATGTCTTGTGGTCATTGTAAAATGTCCGTTGAGAAAGCTTTAATGGAACTTGGGGTAAAGGAAATAAAGGTGGATTTAGAAAATGCAAAGGTTACTGTAAGCTATGATGAATTATCAATTTCAAGGGAAGATATTATAAATTCCATAACCGAATCTGGTTACACAGTACTATAGGGACCTAATTTAGGTCCTTTTTTTAAAAGGGGGAATTTGCTTTGGATATAAATTATGGGATAGCCTTTTGGGGAGGCATTATTTCTGTTTTGTCTCCATGCGTTTTTCCACTACTACCAAGCATTTTTGCTCAAATGGTGGCATTTAATAACAGGGGAAACACCCTTTACTTAATTATAAATACATTTAATTTTATTTTGGGGTTCACTTTGGTATTTGTGTTTTTAGGTGCCAAAGTTACTCTTTTTGGCCGTATACTTTACAGTTTTTTGCCTGTGCTTAGAAGGGTTGGTGGAATGCTGATTATTGTTATGGGTCTTAACATGACCGGCCTAATAAACTTAAACTTTATACCCCAAAGGGGAGGGGTTTATAAGGGACCCAAAGGTATCTTAGGCTCATTTTTTATGGGGGTAATTTTAGCAAGTGGGTGGTTACCCTGTGTTGGTCCCATATTAACTTCCATTTTAATATTAAGTACAAATTCCACCACAGTTAGCAAAGGGATAATGTATTTATTAGTTTATTCAATGGGATTTGCAGTCCCAATATTTATTTTCATGGTACTGTTTGGTAAATTTATTAACTTAAATAAATTGAATAAATTTCTCCCTATAATTCATAAAATCAGTGGAATTTTGTTAATAATAATAGGTATATTAGTCTTTTTCGATTACTTATCTTGGATTTCCATATGGTTAGGAGGGATTTTCTAATGAGGAAATTTGGAATGGTCTTTATGGCCTTACTTATTTTAACAACGTTATTTTTTTTAGGGAAAGATTTTGTTCAAGGTGAAAATGTTACAGTTGGAATCGAGGTTGGACAAAGGGCCCCAAATTTTTCGTTGGCTGATTTGGATGGAGTCGATCATAGTTTAGAACAGTACAAGGGCAAAGTTATTATGCTCAATTTTTGGAGTATAACGTGCCCGCCTTGCGTGGAAGAAATGCCGCATATGCAAAAGGCTTATGAGAAATTAAAAGATCAAGGGTTTCAAATAATTGCAATTAACCTTGACAATGACTTAGAAAAGGTTGAAGAATTTTTAAATGAAAAGGGCATAGATTTTTTGGTTTTAAAAGGTGATTCCGCTGTACCAAGAAAATACATGGTTAGGTTTATACCTAAGACCCTGTTTATTGATACAGAAGGAATAATTACTTACGAGAAAATTGGCGCTTTAAATTTTGAAGAAATTGTAGTAATAGCAAGTGATATCATAAGTGTTTCCCATTGAGGGGACCTTTTTTATTGTTCTAATAATATTTTTTGTAAATAAATATATACAAAAAGATGTTAGGAGGTTATTAGATGGGACAATTTTATTTTACAGTCATTAGATTTGATAAAAATAAAATGATATTATTAGGGTTAATGGCAGTACTGCTGATAGCTTTGTTTGTGTTTGGATTGATATCACTTACTGGGGCTTTTAAAGGTGCGGAAAGGGATTATATAGTATTAGATTTTGATATCCAGGTGCAAAATGAAGAATTTGATGGTGATTTACATACTTTATTTCCCAGATACTTTGTGGCAGGTGGTATAAGTTACGATAATAATGTCTTAGGTAACCATGGTATCGAAGTAGCCAGTACATCTGAAATAAACCATTTTGACGAAATAGGTGTATATACCATAAAGGCAAAAATAAATGAAGTTAGGTATTACGAAAGAAGTAATCGGGTTGTTATGTATGTGCAATCCCAAGAAAGTGGTTACAACATGATTACATTTAGTAAAGGGGAACTGAGTGAAGGCCCTATCACCTTTGTTTTTGCTAATTTACAAGGGGAAACCATTAGCATTGAGGAAGATTATATTTATTCAACACCTGTGTCTTTTACTGTACTAGACCAAGGAGCTAAGTATTTGGCATCGGACCAGTTAGATCAGTTTGTGGTTGTGGATAACGAAATAAAGCCTGTAATAGCTTCAGCAGGTTATGATATAGAGGTAATATCTGAAATGGATAATAGCCATATGGCACTTTATGTTTTTGGTGGTGAAGTCTTAACAATTCAAAAACAAGGTGAAAACCTAAGGGTTTACTTTGATGAGGGTGAAGGATATCAAGTTTTAAGCTTTGATACAACTAAATTAAAGGAGGGTCAAAACAGTATAAAATTCATAAGGGAAAAGGATTTAAAAGAGATAAAAACCCTAAGTTTTTGGAAAAATAAGTAGAATAATAAGTAAACAAAAAGGATATACTAGAATAAATTAAATTATAAAAATATTTGCACTTAAAAGAGGATTTTAAAAATTTGTGTAGAATTAATAAAAAAACTTAATAAAAATTTTTAAGGAGGCGGTATTTTATGAATACTGTGGATGCCATCGAATTTATATGTTTGAGTTGTGGACTACAAGGGATGACTCAACTAGAAGGTAAGTTTGATTGTCCTAAGTGTGGTCAAAGGGTAATAAGTACTCTGAGGGAAAGTGATGCCTCCGAAGTTGTGGTGTAAAAATATATAAGAAGCTTTACCTTATCCAGTCTTTAAAAGGCTGGATTTTTTTTGCTTTTTATTCCTTTACATAAAAAAAAGTGTGTTCAACGTAAAAAAAGTTATTTATATAAGCAGGAATTTCACAAAATGGGTAGAAAATATAGTAATGTGGTGTAAAGTGGGAGAAAGTGGGGGATGACTTTGTTTTTAGGAGAGTTTATACATAGTCTTGATGATAAAAGTAGAGTCACTATCCCTGCTAAATTCCGTGAAGGGTTAGGGGATAGGTTTATTATTACTAGAGGGTTAGATAACTGTCTTTTTGTCTATCCTATGAACGAATGGGCAATTATGGAGGAAAAACTAAAGAGACTTCCCTTTACTAAATCTGATGCCAGGGCATTTGTTCGTTTCTTATTTTCGGGAGCCACAGAGTGTGAGTTAGACAAACAAGGCAGAATACTAATACCCAGTAATTTGAGGGATTTTGCAAACATAAATAAAGAAGCAATAATTATTGGAGTATCAAATAGGGTGGAGGTATGGAGCAAGGAGAATTGGGAAAAATATAGCTTTGATGCAGAAAAATCTTTTGATGAAATCGCTGAAAAAATTGTAGATTTTGATATTTAGGAGGTGTCAGATGGAATTTCAACATACAACGATACTATTAAAGGAAACCATAGATGGCCTTAATCTAAGGGAAGGTGGAGTATATGTTGATTGTACCTTAGGTTGTGGAGGCCATACTTGGGAAATCTTCCAAAGATTAAGTGGAAAGTGCACAGTGATTGGTATTGATCAAGATCAAAGTGCTTTGGAATATAATAGAAAAAAGATGGAGGGTTTTGAAGGAGTATTTATTCCTAAAAAATCGAACTTTGCCAATTTAGACAAGGTTTTAGATGAGTTAAATATTCATAAAGTTGATGGTTTTGTCTTTGATCTAGGGGTGTCATCACCTCAACTAGATATTCCTATACGTGGATTTAGCTATAATTATGATGCTCCTTTAGATATGAGAATGGACCAGAATAACCCATTTACAGCCCATGAAATAGTAAACAGCTGGTCTTTTGAAGAAATTTATAGAATTATTAAGGATTATGGTGAAGACAATTGGGCAAAACGTATTGCACAATTCATTGTGGAAAATCGGCCTATTGATACAACTTTCCAATTGGTGGATGTCATTAAAAAAGCGGTACCCAAGGGTGCAAGAAAAGATGGTCCACATCCTGCTAAAAGAACTTTTCAAGCCATAAGAATAGCTGTTAATAACGAGCTAGGGGTTTTAAGTGATGGAATAAATAAGGCCATTGACAGATTAAATATAAATGGACGTATTTGTGTAATTACATTTCATTCTCTAGAAGATAGGATAGTTAAAAATTTATTTAAAGAAGGCACTGTGGAATGTATATGCCCTAAGGAGTTTCCCGTTTGCATGTGCCACAATAAGAAGAAAATTAAAATCATTACTAAAAAACCCATAGAACCTTCTATGGATGAGGTTGAAAGTAATCCAAGGTCAAGGAGTTCAAAATTACGTATAGCACAAAGGGTATAAAAAGTTCTAAAGCTGAGGGGGATTGAATAAATTATGTTAGCATTAAAAAAAGAGAGGGCCAATTACCAAAGGGAGTTTAAACCAACTGTTGCACCAGAAACTACCGTTAAGCAATTAAAACAACCATTAAATCCTGTGATAAAAACGGGAATTGTTGTTATAGTTGTGGTTGCTTTAGGTTTAGGACTGGTTTATAGGCAAACTATTATAACAACTAGGAACAGGGAAATTTCAAATTTAAGAAATAGTTATTCTCAATTACAAGATGAAAACAACCATTTGAAAATTCAAGTAGCAAGGCTAAGCTCCCTTGCTCGTATAGAGAAAATCGCTGTTGAAGAGCTTAACCTAAGGTCGCCAAGGCCAAATCAGATTGTAGTAGTGAACAATTCTGAAGCCAGTGGTAACTGAGCCTGATATAAACTGGGGGAGAAAATATGATAGAACAGGTTTCTAATGTTCAGGTTAGAAAACGACTTTATTTTACTTTGATTATTTTCAGTTCAATATTTACATTACTTTTTGTAAGACTTTTCTATATCCAATTTTTTAAAAGTGAGGAATACCTAAATAGGGCTCAAGCCCAATGGACTAGGGACTTAATTGTTCAACCTATGAGAGGGCAAATATTTGATAGGAACAATCAACTTTTAGCTGGTAGTGCCACGGCAGAGACCATTGTTGCAATTCCCTCTGAAGTTAGAAACGCTGAAAAAAGAAATCCTGGAATAACAGAGGAAATATCTAAGGAGTTAGCAAAGATTTTGGATATGGACATAGAGACTGTCACAAATAGAATTACTCAAAATTCTTCATCTGTTTATATTAAGCGTAAAGTTTCAGATGAGGTGGGGAAAGCCGTTAAAGACCTAAATTTCCCTGGGATTAGAATTACCCTCGAAACTAAAAGGTTTTACCCAAATGGAAGTTTTGCCAGTCATATTTTAGGGTTTGCAGGGATTGATGAGGGACTAGAGGGTATAGAATTTCAATATGAAAAGGAGTTAAAAGGCCAATCAGGGAGGATAGTTTACGAATCTGATGCCAGTGGAAGGGAGATAGCACAAGGTGTGCAAAGATTTATTCCTCCACAAAATGGTTTAGATCTAGTATTAACAATTGACAGTAGAATACAAAGTATAATTGAACGTGAACTCAGAAAAGCGATGCTTACATATGCTCCAAAGTCAGCTGCTGCCATGGCAGTAAATCCACACACAGGAGAGATTTTAGGGATGGCTGCAATGCCTGATTATGATCCGGAAAATTATGGACTTTATCCCCAACGAAATTGGCGGAATCCCCTAATCTCAAACAGTTTTGAGCCTGGATCTACATTTAAGATAATTACTTTGGCAGCAGGTCTTGAAGAGAATGTATTTTCCATGGATGATACCTATTATTGCGATGGATATTACGAAGTTGCAGGAGCAAGACTGGGATGCTGGAGAAGAAATAGGGGAGGCCATGGATCGCAAACCTTTATTGAAGTAACAGAAAACTCTTGTAACCCTGGTTTCATTGATATTGGCCTTAAACTCGGAAAAGATAAGTTATTTGAATATATACATGGATTTGGTTTTAATAAAACAACGGGAATAGATTTACCCGGGGAACAAGTGGGTATTTTATTCAATCCTGAAAGCCCAAGGTTTAGTTTAGTGGATTTGGGAACTTCGTCATTCGGCCAAGGCAATGCTGTTACTCCTATTCAGCAGGTAATGGCATTGGCTGCTGTGGTGAATGGTAGAAACCTAATGAAGCCTTATATAGCAAAGGAATTTTATGACCAAGAAGGTAATTTAGTAAAAGAAAGCTCTCCTACTGTTATTCGTAGGGTCATATCAGAAAATACAGCAAAGGATTTAATAAACGCATTGGAAAGTGTTGTGGAAAATGGAACTGGTAGATTTGGAAGAGTAACTGGATACTCCGTTGGAGGAAAAACAGGAACTGCTCAAAAAATTAACCCTAATGGTGGTGGGTATCTGGAAGGTAGTTATATAATGTCTTTTTTAGGTTTTGCTCCTGCGGAGAACCCACAAGTTGTACTTTATGTAATGGTGGATGAGCCTACCATTGGCCCACAATGGGGATCGCAAATCGCTGCACCGATTTTTAGTGGCATGATGTCTGATATTTTAAAAATATATGATATTCCACCTGATGAACTGGATACTCAAACTCCTTCAGCTCAATTAGGAATAGTTCCAAATCTTATAAATCAATCCATTGAGGAAGCTATGGGCAGCTTGGAATTTACAGGCTTTAATCTTCAAGTGGAAGGTGACGGACAGTTTATTGTTGCTCAAACTCCAAAGGCTGGTATTGAGCTCCCAGTAAATTCCACAATAGTTGTGTATACAGGTAGTCAAGCCACAAACAATAACGTTGAGGTAACAGTACCTAATTTAAAAGGAAAAACAGTAAGGGAAGTAAAGGAACTCCTTGGTTTTTTAAACTTGACTGTGGAAATAAGAGGAAGTGGTATTGCGGTGGACCAAAGACCTCGAGCAGGTGAAATTGTGAAAGGAAACACCACAATTGTAGTTGAGTTTACACCACCGGTTCAGTAGGGTTGAGGGTTATCCTCAACCTTTTTTTCAAGTAAAAATAATTAAACCAGTTTTTTTGGAGAAAATAGTTTCTTATATGGGATGGGGGGGAAGCTATGAAAATTGCAGAATTATTATCTGTTTTGAAGCACTATAAAACTAATGTTGATCTTTCTGCAGATGTAACTGGAATAGCCATGGATTCAAGGGTAGTTGAGTATGGTAATTTATTTATTGCAATTAAAGGGACCAAAGTGGATGGACATAACTATTTAGACGATGCTTTTTTAAGGGGAGCTTGTGCAGCTATAATAAATGAATCATATGATTTGTCCAATATAGAACCACTAAAAAGAAAAATAATAATTGTTAAAGATACCATTAGAATTGTAGGAATACTGGCAGCAAAACTTTATGATGAACCAACAAAAAAATTAAGGCTAATTGGTGTTACTGGAACCAATGGTAAAACAAGTGCCACCCAGTTGATTACTCAATTACTTAACTTTAACAATTACAAAGTGGGAACCATAGGAACCATTGGATTTTCAGTGGGGGATGAGGGTGTAAATGTAAATAATACTACCCCTAGCTCATTGGATATTCAAAAAATGGCACATGATGTGGTATTAAAAGGTGGAAGATATCTTACTATGGAGGTTTCATCCCATGGAATAGTTACACATAGATTAAGCGGAAGTGAGTTTGACATAGGGGTATTTACAAATATTACACAAGATCATTTGGACTTTCATAAAACCTTTGAAAACTATAAATTAAGTAAGGGTATGTTTTTTACATCCTTAGGGACAAAAGGGGAAAAAAATAACAGTGCCAAATATATAGTTTTAAATAGAGATGATCCTCACTTCCAGTACTTTGAATCGGTTTCCCTGTGTAATATAATAACATATGGAATTAACAATAGAAGCGATTTGATGGCCACAGATATTGAGATTTCTGCTAATAAAAGTTCATTCATACTAAAAAGCTGGATGGGAGAAGTGGCAGTAGAAACTGGGCTAATAGGTATTTTTAGTATTTATAATATTTTGGCAGCGGTGGCAGTGGTTTTATTGGAAGGATTAAATTTAAACCAAGTCAAAGAAGCACTTAAAGAAATTAAGGGGGTACCTGGGAGATTTGAGACAATAGACACCAAAGAAAATGGTTTTAGTGTTGTTGTAGATTATGCCCATACTCCCGATGGTTTGGAAAATGTGTTAAAAACTGCTATATTATTAACTAAGAATAATATTCTATTAGTTTTTGGGTGTGGTGGGGATCGTGATAGGGGCAAGAGATCTTTAATGGGTGAAATTGCCGAAAAGTATGCTGATTTTTGTTTTATTACCAACGATAATCCGAGAACTGAAAATCCAGAGAAAATAGCTAAGGATATTTTAAAAGGTTTTAAATATGATAAATATGAAGTCATATTAGATCGGGAAAAGGCAATTAAAAAGGCTATTTCAATTGCAAATAATGGTGATATAATACTTATTGTAGGTAAGGGTCATGAAAACTACCAAATAATTGGCGATAGGGTTTATGACTTTGACGATAGAGAAGTTGCAGAAAAAATTATAAGGGAGCTCGAAGTAGATGAAAATTACAGTTAAAAAAATAGCTGAGTTAGCTAATGGTACTTTGCTTAGTGATAACGGAGATCAAATGATTGTGGATTGTGTAATAGATAGCCGAAAAGCCACTGAAAACTCTATGTTTATACCGTTTAAAGGGGAAAAAGTGGATGGTTATGACTATATCCAAAAAGCAGTTTTAAACGGCTGTAAATGTGTTTTCATTGAAGAGGAAAAATATTATAACCCGGTGCTACCTTGTGAATTTATTTTAGTTGAAAATAATCTTAAAGCATTGCAATCCTTGGCAAAGGGTTATAGGGAAAGCCTTGATATTAAAATAATAGGTGTAACAGGAAGTAATGGAAAAACAACCACAAAAGATTTGGTAACAGCAGTTGCAAAAAAAAGTGGCCATACCCTAAAAACTGTGGGAAATCTAAACAATGAAATCGGTCTGCCTTTGACTTTGTTATCCTGTGAGGTTGAACACAGAATTGCAGTACTGGAAATGGGCATGAGTGATTTAGGGGAGATAGATTTATTATCTAATATTAGTAACCCTGACATAGGGATAATAACTAATATTGGTGAGTCCCATTTAGAGAACTTAAAAACCAAAGACAATATTTTAAAAGCCAAAAGTGAGATTTTTAACCACATGAACAAAGGAGGAGTAGGAATTCTTAACGGAGATGATCCATATTTGCTAAGGCTTTCTTCGGGTATTGAAATTTGCATACTATATGGTTTTTCCGAAGGAAACGACATTATCGCCAAGGATTTAAAAAAATACTCCAATAAAACAGAGTTTATGGTTAGCTACGAAAACAATGAGTACCATTTTGAAATACCATTATTAGGTGAACACAATGTGTTAAATTCATTGGCGGCAATTGCCGTTGGAATAAAGCTTGGGATAAAGATTGAAGAAATAGCCAATGCATTATTGAATCCTAATATGACAAGTATGAGGACAGAGATTATTAAATTGGAGAAGGATTTAACCATAATAAACGATTGCTATAATGCCAGTGAAACGTCAACCTTGGCTGCCCTAAAAGTTTTAGATGATTTAGATAGCTGCGGTAATAGAAAAGTTGCCATACTGGGGGATATGTTAGAATTGGGGAATTATACTGAAATAGCCCATAACAATGTTGGGGAATTTGCTGCACAGAAGGGGTTTGGGGTCTTGTGTGCAGTTGGTCAATTTAGCAAATACATCATCGATGGTGCTAAAAAGACTGGTTATAAGGGTCTAACACTAAGTTTTTCTAATTCCATAGATGCAGCCCAAGGAATAGTTGGCATTTTACAGCCCAAAGACATAGTTTTAGTAAAGGGTTCAAGGGGAGTAAAAATGGAAGCCATCGTAGATAAAATCAAGGAGGAGTTTTAATGGACGAGAGAGTACTAATTTATACAGCATTGACCACATTTATTTTGGGAATAGCTTTGGCACCATTTTTAATACGCCTATTACTTAGATTAAAGGTGGGTCAAAACGTAAGGGAAGATGGCCCGAAGCGTCATTTAGCTAAAACAGGCACTCCAA
>CAYYRM010000071.1:0-11494 GCA_964474005.1 uncultured Eubacteriales bacterium | reverse complement strand
AAAAGCGTATCGGGGAGCTTAATAAAAACCATATTCAAGATAGAAGTATCTACGAAGATGTGGAGATTTTCGCAAAATCATTACATGATAGTAAAAAGATGACAGATAGGGATTACAATACATACTCAGAGCTTTTTTATTGTATGATGACACCCTACTTAGTAAAGCCTGACCTAATGATATACCTAGATGGAAGCATAGAAACAATTTTAGATAGAATTGCCCTAAGGGGTAGGGATATGGAAAAAAAGATACCAAAGGAATATTGGTTAGATCTTCACAATCGCTACAAAAACTGGATAAAGGAATACAAGCAATCCCCAGTATTGGTTGTGGATATAGACCAAGTGGATCTCATCACTAACCCAAGTCAGGTGGATGTGTTGGTTAAAGAAATTAAAAATCTTATGGGTACACACCAGAAAATTATAGCTGGATAATAAAAGGACTTAGGTAGCATGGGCTATCTAAGTCCTTAAGTTTATCTGGAATAAAAGTCTATTACCAGCTGTTCTTTAACTTCTATGGGTATCAATTCCCTAGATGGTACTGCCAAAAGTTTTCCCTCTAAGGTTTGGGTATTTTTATTGATATATGAAAGCTGTGTGTTATTTTCTCTAAATTGCTCCACATATCTACTTACATTTTTAGATTTGTCTTTTAAAGCTACAACATCTCCCACATTCAAAGCAAATGAAGGAATATTTACCTTTTGACCATTAACTAAGATATGACCATGGTTAACCATCTGTCTTGCTTCACGGATTGACTTGCCAAAACCCATTCGGTAAACCATGTTGTCTAGCCTTGTTTCCAAAAGTTGAACCAAGACTTCCCCCGCTACACCTTTTGATTTCAAGGATTTGTCAACATACCTTCTAAATTGTCTTTCAAGCACTCCATAATATGCACGAAGTTTTTGTTTCTCCAATAGTTGAGCACCGTAGTTAGAGAGTTTTTTACTCCCCCTAAAGCTTTCTGCATTAGCTCTTTTCATAGCCTTTGGGTGCCCATATATATTAACACCCAATCTGCGACTTAGCTTAAATCGCGGTTCCATCATTTTTGCCAATTTTCTTTTCCTCCTAAAATTATAATAGTACCAGCCGCGGTATTATTACAATGACATTTTATCATATCTTAATTTATAAGTAAATGAGAAAGATTATCGTTTTGGATATAGTTTGTTTTTTTTGATTATTTAAGAAGGTTTTTTATATTTTTGTAGAATAAGATATATTATCCAATAAGTTAAAGGGGGTATTAAGTTATGGATCCCATAAGTACTACCACAGGAGTTTTGCTAATAAGTCTCTTTTTAGGAGTATTGGTCTTTGCCATTTTCATCCCCATATGGGCATATAAAGATGCCGATAGAAGAGATGAAGAAAATCCAGGCAGGGCAGCTGCCATAGTTTTTTTCGGGGGGCCTTTAGGGTTAATATACTGGCTCAGCACAAGGCCGCCACTGAAAAAATAAATATTTCTCTCCTCCTAATGAACAGTTGCAGCCATGGATTAAAGCTCAAGTAACAATTATTTCACTGGTATAAAACCCTTTAGTGAAGTAAAATATAAATTAGATGATGAAAACTAGGAGGGGTTTGAAATGAAAAGTATTAACATAGGAAATGGAGCCATCAGCACATCAGAAATTTCCCTTGGTTGTATGAGGATAGCTAAATTGAGCACATATGAAGCTGCAAGCCTTATAGATACAGCCTTAGAAGAGGGAATAACCCTTTTTGATCACGCAGATATCTACGGTGGTGGGAAATCAGAGGAGATTTTTTCTGAGGCTGTGGGTATGAACCCAAGTATTAGAGAAAAATTTATTATCCAGACCAAGTGTGGCATTAGAAAGGGTTTCTTTGATTTTTCCAAAGAGCATATATTAGATTCAGTGGAAGGTAGCTTAAAACGTCTTAAAACAGATTATATAGATATATTATTACTTCATAGGCCAGATACCCTAATGGAGCCTGAGGAAGTGACTGAAGCCTTTGATATATTACATAAAAGTGGTAAGGTAAGACATTTTGGTGTATCAAATCAAAACCCAATGCAAATAGAGTTATTAAGTAAATACTTAAACCAGAGGATTCTAATAAACCAGCTACAGTTGAGCCTAACAAACACAGGGATGATAGATTCTGGCTTAAATGTTAATATGAAAATAGACCCGTCCATTGATAGGGATGGTAGTATATTGGAATATTGTCGCTTAAAAGATATAACAATTCAGGCTTGGTCACCTTTTCAATATGGATTTTTTGAGGGTACATTCCTAAACAATGATAAATTCCCTGAATTAAATGAAAAGATTAATGAGATTGCAGAGAGTAAGGGTGTTACAAACACTGCCATAGCAGTGGCTTGGATTTTAAGACACCCAGCTAAGATCCAAACCATAGTTGGTACCACCAACAAGGATAGGCTCAGGGATGTTTGTAGGGCATCGGATGTACAGCTAACAAGGCAGGAGTGGTATGAACTATACAGGGCAGCAGGTAATAAGCTTCCGTAGAGACTTTATAAAGATTTTTATAGATTAAAACCTCCCGTACAGGGAGGTTTTCTGCTTAAAATTAGGAAAAGCTGGCGATACTAGTAATAAATATATAATGAAGGGGTGGAAATGTGAAACAAGAAAAGCTAATAGTTCTTTTATTGTTTGTGATTTTACTGGTGGTTGGATGTAACAGCCCAGTAACTCAAGAAGAGTTAATAGAAGAGATATCCATTGAAGAGCTTGCTGAGTCCATTGAGTATTTGAAAATCTACATAAGTGAGCTTGATAATGAATTAAATACCAATTTATTTATATTAAACCACTTAATTGAACAGTTACCTGGGGTAATAGTAAAACAAGGATACATAAAAGAAGTGGTTTTAACTGAAAACGATAAGTACTTTGTTGTGGATTATGCCACCTTTGTACCCAATGACTTTAGTTCACCCAATGGTTTCCATATAAAAAATGAAAAGGAAGAAAAAATCAAAGTAAAGTTCATAGATGAACTACAAATTTTTACCCTAGAAGAGGTGTTTGTCAAGTCCACCACCTTAGAAGAACTCCATGTAGATGAACGACTGGATTTACGATTTTTTGACTTTTATTTTGTAAATAGTAAGTTAGTTTTGGTGAAAGAAAGATATATTCCTTAAATTTCAAAGATTCTTCATGTTATGCACCATATTATCCACATATCCACAGGTAAAATTTAGCATACAACTACTTTATCCACATGATTACAAATCCTAGTAAAATAAGGTAATCTAAGAAGTCAAAAAAAGACAATATCCACAAGGAAATTCCATTTATCTACAATATATCAACATTACAACTGAAAGTTATCCACAAAACACCTAAAACTTATCTTAAAAACATCCATCTATCCATGAAGATGAATATACTGTATAATAATACAGTTGATATTTTTGCCATTGGAGGAATAATAGATGGAAGATGTAATGATACAGTTAATTTTTGGTGTGGTTGTTATATTTGTGGCAGCGATGACCCAAGGTATAGCAAGCTTTGGGTTTTCTTTAATTGCATTGCCTTTACTGTACTTTTTAGGTGGCTTAATAACTAAAGAAGTAGTTAATTATTCCATATACCTTTTTCCAGGTTTAATCATTGGGACTATATTGGGCATAAGTATGGGTAATAGGGTGGATGAATTGTTATTTAAAAGGGTTACCCTTGGGTTAATTACCGCCATGGGTGTCATGTCTTTGATTTCTGGTATATAACAAAAAGACTCAGACAAGATTTAATTTGTCTGAGTTTCCTATTTTTATGGGAATAGGGGATACAACAAAAAAAACTATACTACAACAGCAAGTTTGTGAATGTGAAAACATTGACATACTTCAAGATGGAACATATAATTTAGGTATAAACCATTGAAATTACAGTACTTTTGGGACTATTTTGAATATAAGAAAATTTAAAATATAAAGGGGCGATGTTGGATTTTACAGCACTAAAGCATTTGAATAATTATATATGAGGAGAGGATTAAAAATGGAAATGGTTACACTTACCATCGATAATGAGAAAGTAGAAGCTAAAAAAGGTGAAACAGTATTGTCAGCGGCTAAAAGAGTGGGGATTGACATTCCTACCTTGTGTTATTTAAAAGAGATCAATGAGATTGCAGCCTGTAGAATTTGTTTAGTTGAAGTGGAAGGACAACGGAATCTACAACCCGCATGTGTATTTCCTGTGGCAGAGGGATTAGTGGTAAAAACCAATAGCAATTTACTTAGACGAGTAAGGAGAAGCACCTTAAAATTATTGTTAGCTAATCACAATAGAGAATGTTTAACCTGTTTTAGGAATAAAAATTGTGAATTGCAAGACTTGACTGAGGAGCTTGGGATCGATAAGGTGTTGTTTGAGCCAAATATACAAAAAGATCCCATTGATGATAAGTCAGATACAATTGTCAGAGACTCTAGTAAATGTGTACTTTGTGGAAGATGTATTGCCACTTGTAGAGATGTGCAAAAAATAGGTATATTAGACTTTACCAGTAGAGGTCTTAGTACCGAGGTGGCACCGGCATTTAAAAGAAGCATGGCAGATACTAAGTGTATAAGCTGTGGACAATGTATAACCGCATGCCCAGTGGCAGCTCTAAAAGAAAAGGAAGATATAGATAGGGTTTGGGATGCATTGGAGAATAAAAAATTGCATGTGGTTGTTCAAACAGCTCCTGCCATTAGAACTGCATTGGGTGAAGAATTTGGATACCCAATCGGTACCCAGGTTACAGGTAAGATGGTGGCAGCCCTAAGAAAAATAGGATTTGATAAGGTTTTTGACACCAGTTTTGCGGCAGATTTGACCATAATGGAAGAGGGATACGAGTTACTTAAAAGGCTGGAAACTGGTGAGAACTTGCCAATGTTGACCTCTTGTTCACCTGGTTGGGTTAACTATTGCGAATCCCACCATCCACAATTTATCAAGAATTTATCAACTTGTAAGTCACCACAGCAAATGCTAGGAGCAATAATAAAGTCTTACTATGCCCAAAAGAACGATTTAGATCCACAAAATGTATTCGTTGTGGCAGTCATGCCATGCATAGCCAAAAAAGGAGAAGCAGCACGACCTGAAAATCAAGTAAATGGCTTAAGGGATGTTGATGCGGTAATTACAACTAGGGAATTAGGCAAGATGCTTAGACAAGCTGGAATAGATTTTAATAAGTTATCCAATGGTGAGTTTGACAATCCCCTTGGTGAGTATAGTGGTGCAGGTGCTATTTTTGGTGCAACTGGAGGGGTTATGGAAGCCACATTAAGGACCCTAGTTGACCTTGTTGAAAATAAGGAAATGGAATCAATAGAATACACAAATGTACGGGGAGTAGCTGGCTTAAAAGAAGGGAAAATAAAGCTAGGAGATAGGGAAATAAACATTGCAGTGGTTCACGGGACTGCCATGGCTAAAGACATACTTGAACAAGTTTCCTCTGGTGAAAAGAGTTATGATTTTATAGAGGTGATGGGCTGTAGTGGAGGTTGTGTAACTGGCGGAGGTCAACCCTTTGTATCAGCTAAAAAGAAGATGGAAATGGATGTAAGAGTAGAAAGGGCAAAGGTTTTATACATGGAGGATACCCAAAGACAAGTGAGGAAATCATACCAAAATCCATTTATTAAGAAGCTATATCAAGAATTCTTAGGACAGCCCAATAGCCATAAGGCCCATGAGTTATTACACACCCATTATACATCTAAAACTACTCACCAACTGCTTCATAGCTTATCGGAAGTAGCAGCCATATCCCAGGAATAGTAGTCTAATATATCTATAGAAGGAAGGAATTAATAGTGGAAATTTCAATTTTAAGAAAAAGCCGTTTCAACCTTAACTATTTAGTTAAAACAGGTATCTTACTGGCACTTGCATTAACATTTCAGATAGGTCTTAGCTCCTTTGCACAGCCCGCAGTAGGACCTATGGTTAATATGACTCTTTTGATTGCCACAATCTATGTAGGCCCTTTGGCAGGTATAATTGTTGGATCCCTAACACCCATAGGTGCATTTTTATTGGGGATAATGCCTTTATTACCAGTGGTTTTCTTCATCATGGGAGGGAATGCAATCCTAGTTATTTTATTCAGTGTTGTGAGAAAAGTTAGTAAATCCTATGGTGATTTGCTAGGAGTTTTAATAGGTGCCTTTGGAAAGTTTGCTTTTTTAGCCATATCCATAAGGTATATAGTGATTTACTTTGTCCCCAAAGTGCCACCTAAGTTAATCGACGCATTATCAATTCCACAATTGTATACAGCCATAATTGGTGGATTATTGGCACTTATTATAGCTAAAAGGTTACCTAAAACAAAGTAGTGTACAAAAAAGCAGACCTAGGGTTGTTGGCCCTTAGTCTGCTTTTTATTTACTTTAACATTACCTTAAGAAGAGTCAGTGTTTCATCAGAAAGGTACAGCGGGAATTCTCTAATACCGTGATCTAATATCCCCAATTTAACAAATGCCATATCATTAGGGTATACCGTAATGGAGTGAACGGTGACTGGGGAACCTTTAGATATATCTGATTGGGATTGGATATTAAAAAGATATGGGAAAAGTAGTTCAACGGGTTCTCCAAACTTAGCCCTGAGACGGTTCTGATTCAAACCCCTAATAATTCCTATGCTCCTACCCTCTACATAACTTAAATCCTTTATTAGTGATTGTGCAAAATCAGGGTCAAGTTCCCTAATTCTACTTCCACTAGCTGGTTTTGAAAAATCTGATATTAGAAAATAATTGAGCTGTTCGAACTCATAAGTGGTGCTGCTGCTAATCTTAACACTGGAGTAAGTGGAATTATATCCTGCTATCAGCTGATAAGCCAACAAAATGAATATAGGTGTCAGAAGAATCAAGGGATTAGTTTTCATTTTTTGCCAAAAAGAGATATCTCTCTTCGCTCCCTTTTTATAAATTAGTAAGTAAACCAACCCAATTGTTACTAAGATCTCAAAAATGTAAGTCCAGTATAGATTGTAATTAGAACCAAATATGACGCGATACCTTGTGACACATAAAACAAACAGGAAAAAACCAGCTAAACCAAGCCTTAACTTACTACCACCAAAGAAATTTAGTAACTTTGACATTAACCCCATCCCCTTTTTTAATATTATTTTTACCCTTATACAATTCATATTCGACAATATCCTATAAATTTCCTTCTTTTATAAAGGTATAAAAGAAACTGGACAAGGGAAACGTCCGAAGTCACTGAAAAAGTCCTTATCTTACAACCCCTTCACACCTAAAAATGGGCATACCCATTTTAGAAAACTTATCTTCATATTCAGTGGTTACATTATCCTTTGTTTCACTGTTGTGTAGGTCAAAGGTTATATTTCTAAGCTTTAAATCTACATGGGCAAATTCATTCAATGAAAACTCAAACAAATCTTTGTTATCTGTTTTAAAGTGAATTTGTCCCCCACTGATCAATATATCCTGATATTTTTCTAAAAACCCCCTATGGGTTAAACGACGCTTAGCCCATCTTCTTTTTGGCCACGGGTCACAAAAATTAATATATATTCTCTGAAGCTCAGCCTTTGCAAATATATCCTGTATCTTGTTTATGTCATACCAAAGAAATGCTATATTTTTTAACTCCTTAACAGAAGCTTTGTCCGCAGCCTTAACCAATACTTCCTCTTTGATTTCAATCCCAACATAGTTTATATCAGGGTTCATTTGAGCCAATGTGGTTATGAATTGACCTCTACCTGTGCCAAGCTCCACATGGATGGGATTTTTGTTATTAAAGTAGTTAGCCCAGAGTCCATTAAACTCAGTGGGTTCAGTACACAGGTAATTGGTATGTGCCAATAGCTTATCCTTAGCTTCAGGATTTTTTCTTCGTCTCATTAAGATCATGCTCCCTCATGTTTATTAAATAATATTATATCATAACCTAAAAAAACATATTAGTGATATAATGTGTAATATGACTAGGCCAAAATAGAGTTAGAATAATGTTATATTTAGGGGGTGAAACCGTTGGAAAATAAAATTTTTACATATTTTGATTTCAAACATGATAACTTCAAGGTAACTGTGAAATACTCTATAATGGCTGGTTTTGTTTTGGGGTTAATTATGGGGGTTAAGATTATATTGAATTAAGCACCTGTTAGGTGCTTTTTACTTTTTATTCTAAATAAAAAATTAAGTTCTGTAGAAAATTAAGTGGGAATAAACATAATTATATTTGTGTTTAAAGAAGGATTTATTGTTTTAATGTAGAAAGATACTTATAGATATTTCGTATATAAAACTAAATTAAGGGGGAGTTATTAAATGTCAAAGGTTTTGTTGGAAAGAAAAGATGTTGATCAGTCACTAACTTGGGACTTATCAACCATCTACCAAACAGAAGAGCAGTATGAAGCAGCGGTTAAGGAAGCCCAGGAATTAACTAAGGATATTGTAAACAACTATAAGGGTAAATTAACTTCAGCTAGCACCATCAATGAATGTCTAGACAAGTTAAAAAAGGCAACTCAGACCATTAATTTAGTGGCTACCTATGCTAACTTGGCAGTTTCTGTGGACCAAACCAATACTGAGAGCCAAGGTAGATACATGAAGCTGATGAATATTTTGTCTGCTTTAAGTAGTGATTTAAGCTTTGTTAGAAGCGAGATTATTGAGGCCGATGAAAAAGTAATAGAAGAGGCTATGAATTCCTCAGAAGAAAATCGCCTATATCTAAAAGAAATCAAAGAATTTAAGCCCCATGCCCTTCACCCAGAGGTGGAAAGGGTACTATCGGCTTTATCAGGGACAATGAACTCTCCATACACAATTTACAACAAGGCAAAACTTGCGGACATGGATTTCAAAACTTTCACAGTGGATGAAAAGGAATATCCCCTAAGCTTTGTACTTTTTGAAAATGAGTGGGAATATGAGACAGACACAAAAGTTAGAAGGGCAGCCTTTGAGGCTTTTTCCACTAAACTAAGGGAATATCAGCATACAATAGCATCTGCATACCAGACCCAGGTACAAAAAGAGAAGACCCTAGCCAATTTAAGGGGCTTTGACTCTATTTTTGACAGCTTATTATTCAGTCAAAAGGTAGGTCAAGATTTATATAACAGACAAATAGATGTTATTATGGAAAAACTTGCTCCCCATATGAGGAAATACGCAAAGCTATTGCAAAAAATCCACAAGCTAGATGAAATGACATGGGCTGATTTAAAGCTAGCTGTAGACCCTGCTTATGAGCCAGAAGTGTCAGTGGAAGAATCCAAAAAATATATCCTTGAGGCTTTATCGGTAATGGGTGAAGACTATCTTGAAATGGTAAAAAGAAGCTATGATGAGCGTTGGACTGACTTTGTTCAAAACAAAGGAAAATCCACAGGAGCTTTTTGTTCAAGTCCCTATGGTAGCCATCCATTCATACTAATATCTTGGACCAATAGAATGGCTGAGGTTTTCGTTTTAGCCCATGAGCTAGGTCATGCAGGACATTTTTATTTGGCAAATGCTCACCAAAACATCTTTAATACAAGACCATCTATGTACTTTATAGAGGCTCCATCCACAATCAATGAAATGCTTATGGCTAACCATTTGATGAAGGTTAATGATGAACCTAGGTTTAAAAGATGGGTACTTGCTTCCATAGTTAGCAGAACATATTACCATAACTTTGTAACCCATCTACTAGAAGCCCATTATCAAAGGGAAGTATACAAGATAATAGATGCTGGTGGCAGTGTTCAAGCACCTCTTCTTAGTAAGCTGAAAAAAGAAACCTTGGAAAAATTCTGGGGTGACACTGTAACAATTAATCAAGGTGCAGAACTAACTTGGATGAGACAACCTCACTATTACATGGGTTTATATCCCTATACCTATAGTGCAGGATTAACCATTGGTACAGAGGTTAGTAAAAGGATTCTAAAAGAAGGTGAACCAGCCCTTAATGACTGGAGAAATGTACTAAAGGCCGGTGGAACTAAGGATCCAGTGGAGCTTGCGAAAATGGCAGGTGTGGATATTACCACTGAAAAGCCACTGTTAGATACCATAGAACACATTGGTAACATGATCGATGAGATTATCAAAATAACTGAAGAGCTGGGCGAGATTTAAATTGAATAAAGGGTCTATCCACTGGATAGACCCTCTAACTATAATTATTTGGGGAGGTATATATTGATGAGAAAGTTACAGTTAGATGATTTTACAAAATATCAATTTTTATCTGGGCTTGATATTTCATCCAATGGGAAATTCGCAGCATTTGCCTTACACAAATCCAATTTAGACGATAATAAGTATGACTCAAACCTTTGGTTATATGATTTAATAAAAAATGAAGCTTCTCAGCTTACTGGATTAAATAAAGAGGGTAGCTTCCTTTGGGCCCAAGATGGGGAACATATTCTTTTTTCATCTGTGAGGGAAGACAAGGATAAAAAAAGACTGGAAAACGGTGAAACTTTTACCCAATATTATCGTATTAACATAAATAGGGGTGAAGCTTTAAAGTATTTTGAAGTACCCTTAAGGGTCACAGGAATTAAAGAAATAAACCCTGAAAAATATGTACTAACAGCAATATTCAATGCCAATGAAGTTGATTTAGATACATTTAGTGATGAGGAAAAAGCAAAGGAACTAAAAAAACGTAAAGAAGAAAAGGACTATGAAGTCATTGAAGAAATTCCATTTTGGAGTAATGGTGGCGGATTTACCAATAAGAAAAGGAATAGACTTTATATTTATGATTTAAAGGATAAAAAACATACCCCAATTTCAGATGGAGACCTGTCAGTTGAATCATTTAATTTAAGTCAAGATAAAACCAAGCTTATTTACACCGCTGGTGTTGTGGTAAATGGTAAATATGAATTAACCAACGAAATCTACCTATATGATTTGGCCACTGGCAAAACTGAAAAGCTACTGGAATATGGGAAATACAGCTGTGGTTACATCAACTTCGTAGATGGTAAAAGCATATTATTTACTGGGACAGAAGGAAAAAAATATGGCTTAAATGAAAACCGCAAGGTTTATATTTTGGATATAGCCACAAAGGAAATTAATCTTATAACCCCTGACTTAGATAAAGGCTTATACAATTCAGTTGGCTCTGACTGCCGCTATGGTGGAACAAGTGGTTACAAAGTTCAGGGACAAAACTTCTACTTTACTTCAACAGAGGGTGATAGCTCCTTTATAAACAGACTGGATTTAGCTAATGGTAATTTAGAAAAGCTAACTGCTGCCAATGGTTCCATAGATGGTTTTGCAGTTAAAGATGATTTAGTATTATTTATTGGTCTTAGGGGATTAGACTTGCAAGAGCTTTACCAATTAAAGGGTAATGAAGAAGTGAAGCTAACCACATTTAACCAGTGGGTATTGGATGAAATTTCCCTTTCCAAGCCAGAACACCTGTCCTT
>CAYYRM010000070.1:0-11683 GCA_964474005.1 uncultured Eubacteriales bacterium | reverse complement strand
TATATATTGATATTTTAGGGATTTAGCTGCTTCC
This sequence comes from uncultured Eubacteriales bacterium, assembly GCA_964474005.1. GTDB lineage: Bacteria > Bacillota > Proteinivoracia > Proteinivoracales > Proteinivoracaceae > Alkalicella. The sequence continues at coordinate 11,649 of CAYYRM010000070.1, read as the reverse complement.
AGTAATTCTTCAATGGAGCTTAGACCATCACTGTAATTTGAATGGTTGTGTAAATCCCCTTTTATATCCCTTACAGTGATTAAGTTAGGTAATTTTCCTTCCTTAGCTAAGCATATTTCAGTTTTACCTTCACGGAGATATGGGGGAATAAAGCCTAAATCTAGGTTATCATATATTTCTCCTTCGCTCTTGAACACCTTTAGTTCATTAAACCCTAAATCCCCTAAAGAAGATATATGTTTTTCACTGCCTGTGGTAATCAGTTTGTCTTTACCATAATTTTGATTATCGGTTATGTGGATTTTTATTGGGATATTAAATTTTCCTATATAGCTCAAAGTTCTATTATTTTTTCGGGCATTCTTTCCTTTTATAAATGTTTGATTCTCTCTAAAAAAATCCTCAGTATCCTTGGTTAATATCAAGAGGATAATTTCCGAAACAGTTTCAACCATTCTTCGTATTTCTCCTACCACTTCAATATTTTCAACCAAGGGGAGGTTTTTCAGTTCATTTATGTACTCATAAGCTAAGGGTAGTGCTAGACCTAATAAAAATGTTTTGCCCCGCTGATTATAAATTGCTATCCCATCTTTAATATCTTGTACCGTTGAACTTCCAAAACCCTTAACATTATAGATTTCCCTTGAATCTATTGCTCTTTCAAGTTTTTCAATGCTGTCAATACCTAGGTTTAAAAATAATTGTGAAGCCCTTTGGGTGGTTACACCAGGGACTTCGATTAAATCCCTGAGGGATGGTGGAATTTCTTCCTTAAGTCTTTTTAACTTAGGGCTATATCCAAGTTTTACTATGTCTTTGATGTTCTGGGCTATTTTATCCCCAACACCTTCCAATTTGCTTAATTTATTTTCTTCTATTAACTTTGATACGGGCTCAGCTCTCTCTAAAAGCCTAGCTACTCTTTTATAGCTCTGACCAGCATACTTACTGTCGCCCCTAAGTTCCACAAGTTTCCCAATTTCAAGTAATATCCAAGCAACCTCTCTATTATCCATATGTATCCTCCCTTAAAATCCTTTAAGCTTATTTTAAGGGAGAAAACACAAATTTATACTTATGTCTTTTTGGTATACATCAACATAGGCAGCCTCCGCTGCCTATGTTTAGTTAGATAATATTAAATTTAATTTGTTGTACAATGCTGGAAAAGAATTCAACAAGATAGGTGCTAAAAAAGAACCATTAATTAAGCTTTCTGCCCATTCCACTGCAACAAAAGAAATTAACCAAACAAGCAATAATGCAAACAAATAACCTTTAAGTAGACCTGCTAAAGCGCCTATTCCTTTGTTAGCGGACCCAATAAGGGGAATATGGTTTATCAATGATGTTTTAGCAACCACAAAGCCCACAAAAAACCTTGCCACAAAGAATATCACTATATAACCAATTACATTGATAAGTCTACTTATCTCATCTGTCAAATCTATTAAGGGTACATTTACCACATCTTGTAACCTCTCTGTAAGGTTAAAAGCTGAGTCTAACAATTGACCCACATATGGGCCGAATCTATATGCCACTATATATGCAAGTATAAAGCTACCCAGCTCTAAAACCACACGGACAAATCCCTTTCTCTTCCCAGAGAGTACACAATAAGCAATTAAAACAACAATAATAAAATCTAACATTTATTTCCCCTCACTTTGCTTCTCCTCGTATTCTATTAACATTGAATAGAGCTGATTACACTCTTCCTTCATCTTGTGGTATTGATCAGCAAGCATAATTGCAGTCAAAATTGCCACCTTTGTTGAACTTAACTTAGGGTTTTTTTGAGAGATTGCACCCATTTGTTTATCCACGTAATTGGCCAATTGTTTCATGTACTCAGGAGATTCATTGCTTATGATTGTATGATCTTCCTTATAAATCCGTACAGTTATTCTATTGGAGTCTTCTATTTTTCCCATAACTGCCCCCTCCTATCTTACCCTATCAGTATAGTTCAACAAATAATTAGATAAATCCTGCATTTTTACCTTAGTTTAGCATTAAATTTTACTTCAAGGGAAGTTAAAATTTTGTTTACAAAGAAATTTATCTCCTCTTCTTTTAATGTACCAGCTTTTTGTAAGGTAATAGATATTGCCACACTCTTTTTATCTTCATCGATACCCTTCCCAGTGTAAATATCGAAGGCATCAGCTTTTGTAACAAGGGAAGTGGTTTGTTTTATTTCATTTATCAACAACCCTACCTCTAAACCCTTATCCACTACAAAAGCCAAATCCCTTTTAACCGCTGGATATTTGATTACAGATTTATAGTTTATAGTTTTGTTATAGAAATCAACCAGTTTATCTAATTCAATTTCTAGGATATAAACCTCTTCTTTAATATCCCAGTTTTTTGTGATTTGGGGATGAATTTGCCCTAAATATCCTGCTTTTTCCTGGCCTATATAAATGGCTCCGCTTCTGCCTGGATGATAAAGGTTATTATCTTCTTTAACAATTGTCCAGTTATCTATATTAGCTAAAGACAAGATATTTTCTAAAACCCCCTTTAAGGTGTAAAAGTCGTTTTTTCTACCCTTCCCTGTTGCCCAGTGTTGAGGTAAATTTTCCCCTAGGATGGCTAAAGCTAGAATATCTTGCTCCTGGGGTAATTTGAGTAAGGGTAATTGACCTAAGTATATTCTCCCCACCTCAAAAAAACTAACATGATCAATTTGATGATTAATGTTATAACTTACATTTTGTAGTACAGAGGGAACCAGTGATGTTCTCATTAAACTGTTTTCCCTACCCAATGGATTGGCAAGGGGGATTGCTAAATTATAATCTAATTTTGTTTTTAGGAAACTCTCTGGTGAAATAAAAGGATATGAAACAACCTCACTAATCCCCTGACCAATTAGTAAATCCCTAATGGCGTTTATAAGATTATTTTTCAAAGAAGTACTTCCTGCCGTTGTGGTTCCTGTGGGCAAAGTGGCTGGGATATTATCATATCCATAGATTCTGGCAACTTCTTCAATAAGATCCACATCTATTGATATGTCCACCCTATGGTGAGGAATTTCAACAACTAACTTAAGCTCATCACCACTAATTTTACATCCCAAACTTGATAGAATTCCTTTAATGGCTTCAGCTTTTATTTCTATTCCCAGCAATGAAGAAACTTTATTTACACATAAGTTCACCACAGTTGGCTCATGGGTAAAATCCCCAACCTTCGTGATTCCTACCACCTTAGCACCACATATTTCTGTCATCAATTTCGTAGCCCTTAATGATGCAGCTTCAACAAATAAAGGTGCTACCTTTTTTTCAAACCTTGCTGAAGCTTCAGTTCTAAGGTTTAAGTTTTTAACACTTTTTCTTACTGCTATATTGTTAAAATATGCTGATTCCACCAAAATATTAGTGGTATTTTCATCTACTTCACTTTGTTCTCCACCCATCACCCCAGCAATGGCCAATGGGTTAGTACCATCTGTTATGGATAGGATCCCCTTTTTTAATTGTCTTTTTTGACTATCTAGGGTTACAAATTCCATGCTTTCTTCGATGTTTTTAACAACAATATTTTTGCTAATAATTTTCTCTGCGTCAAATCCATGTAATGGTTGACCGTATTCTAACATCACATAGTTAGTTATATCCACAACATTGTTTATGGGCCTTATACCAGCTTTAAGCAATCTTATTTGTATCCAAAGGGGCGATTTATCTACGGTGATATTAGACAATTCTTGGCCTATATAATTTTTACAATCATCGGTTTTTATTTCTATATTAAATGATGATTTCCCCTGATCTTGGGTATAAACTTGGGGATATGCTACTTTTTCCCCTGTAAGGGCAGATACCTCCTCTGCCAGTCCTATAAGACTTAAACAATCGCTACGATTAGGTGTTAAATCCAAAAGCAAAATATTATCGTTTAGATCCAAAACTTCACTAATATCTAAGCCAAGTTGGGTATCAGATGGTAATAATAATATCCCATCCTCCACATCCAAGTCTAAAGCCAATTCATCGGCAGAACATAACATTCCAAAGGATTCTACCCCTCGAATCTTGGATTTTTTAATTTTGAAGTCCCCTGGCAATACTGCACCTACCTGTGCCATGGGTACCCTTTGACCGACCTTAATATTACCTGCCCCACATACCACTTGATATGTCTCTTGACCGTCATAAACCTTGGTTACAGATAACTTGTCAGCATCGGGATGCTTAGCTATTTCTTTTATCTCAGCAACCACAACCCCTTTGATTTCACCAAAGGGAGAAGTTACATGTTCCACCACGACTCCTGCACTGGTAAGCTTTTCTGCCAATTCAGCGGGTGACAGCTTTATATTTACATATTCTTTTAACCAATTGTACGATATTTTCATAGTTTTTACCCCCTTGCAAATTGTTTTACAACCCTTAAGTCACCATTGTAAAACTCTCTTATGTCGCTAATTCCGTATTTTAACATGGCAATCCGTTCAATACCCATACCAAAAGCGAAACCTTGAACCTTTTCAGGATCGTATCCACCCATTTTTAAAACATTGGGATGAACCATTCCAGCGCCTAAGATTTCAATCCATCCTGTGTGGGAGCATAGTCCACATCCAGAGCCTTCGCAGATAAAACAGCTTACATCCACTTCTGCACTGGGTTCTGTGAAAGGAAAGAAGCTTGGTCTAAGCCTTATTTTCTGGTTATCCCCAAACATTTGCTTCGCAAACAAAAGCAAGGTTCCTTTTAAATCTGCCAAGGTAATACTCTCGTCTATTACTAAGCCTTCCACTTGGTGAAACATAGGTGAATGTGTTGCATCATCATCTTTTCTGAAAACCCGTCCAGGGCTAATTATCCTTAAAGGTACTTTTGGTGCCCTTTTTTCCATGGTTCTCGCCTGTACTGGGGAAGTATGGGTTCTTAAAAGAATATTTTCATTTATATAAAAAGTGTCTTGCATATCCCTGGCTGGATGGTTGGGTGGAAGATTTAATGCTTCAAAGTTGTAATAGTCCTCTTCGATCTCTGGACCTTCTACCACCTCATACCCCATTCCAATAAATATATCTTCGATGTCCCTTCTAACTAATGTCAAGGGGTGTAAACCTCCTAAATTAGCCTTAATACCTGGAAGTGATATATCGATACTTTCCTCTTCTAATTTTTTAGTTATTTCCCTTTCTTCTAAAAGTGTAACTTTTTCAGAAATGGTATCTTGAATTTGGTCTTTTACTTCGTTTGCCACTTGACCAAGAATCGGTCGTTCTTCTGGGGATAATGTACCCATTCCCCTTAAAATAGAAGTGATTTCACCCTTCTTACCCAGATATTTTACCTTTAATTGTTCCAACTGATTTAAATCTGAGGATTGCTCAATATCCTTTAAAGCGGTATTTAATAGCTCAGTTAATTTTTCTCTCATCTATTTTGCCTCCTTTTTCACTTATCCTTGAAAAAATAAAAAAATCCCTGTCCCACTGGGACGGAGATTCCGCGGTACCACCCAAATTGCTTATTTAAGCCACTCTAAAACGTTAACGGTGTTAGCCGGGCAGAGCTACTATTAATTCACTCTACCGATTTGAAAGGGAACTTCAACTAATATTTCCATAGGAGTTCTCAGTCTTGACCCCATTCCCTGTGATGGAAAAAAATAGCCTACTTTTCTTTCGCATTATCATTTAAATATAATCTTTTTCACAACATGCCTTGTATTCCATGTAAAAGAGAAGCAATCCGGTTTTTAAAAAAAGCTTCCAGTATAATTTTCTGTAACCCATAAGCTTTCCCCTCCGGTTAATTTAAGTAGTTTAAATTATAACATATTAACAGATAATTTGCAATTTTTATCCATCAATTTGTGTTAATTTCACTCCATATAGAATAATACCTGTGGCCACAGCCACATTCAATGATTCTATGTCACCAAATAGTGGGATTTTAACCTTCAAACCTTCAAGCTTTTGGACCTCTTTTGATATACCATTTGCTTCATTGCCTACAAAAACCACGTATTTCCCATTGGGTATCTTATTATAGAGTGATTGTCCATCTAAGCTTCCCATCAGGGGAATTAGATTATTTTCCTCCATTAGACCTTTTACTTCCTCTAATCCAACATCTAAATAAATGGGGATTTTAAAGATTGCACCCATGGTACTTCTTAAAACCTTTTCGTTATATAAATCAACAGTTCCCTTAAGAAGGTAGATGGCATCAACACCAGCACCTAATGCAGTACGTATTATTGTTCCAAGGTTTCCTGGGTCTTGGACCCTATCAACCACTAAAAAAAGTCTTCCAGAAAGTCTTTTTGGAGCCTGGGGCTTTTCAACCCACAAACCCACACCTTGGTTATTAACTGTTCCTGATACCTCTTTAAAAATTTTATCTGACAGTACGATTGTGTCATACCTTTCCCTAAGGTAACTAAACTTAGTTTGACTACTTTCACTCAGTATCAGTTTATTAACAGGGGCATGGGAACTTAAAATTTCCTCCACTATTCTTTGTCCTTCGAGAAACAAAAACTTACTTGTGCTTTTTCTGCCCTTTGCCTTACTTTCTAATATCTCTTTGACTAATTTGTTGCTTAATGAGGTGATAAGCACCATTACAGCTCCTCGATCTTTTTAAGTTTATCATTGTTACCAATGGCCACTAAAATATCACCATCTTTAATGATGGTATCGGCAGTGGGAGATACAGAAATATCCTTTCCGGATTTTATTGCCACAACATTGACACCTAGCTTTGCCCTTAAATCCACTTCCTTTAAGGATTTACCAACCATGAAGTCTGGGGCAGTTATTTCCACAATACTATAGTCAGGAGCCAATTCTATATAATCTAAAATATTTGTACTGGTTAGATTGTTAGCCACCCTTACTCCCATGTCCCTTTCAGGGAATATAACCCTATCTGCACCGGTTTTATATAAAACCTTGCCGTGTAGTTCATTTTGTGCCTTTGCCACAACGTACTCAATACCCATCTCCTTCAGGATTAAGGTGGTAAGAATACTTGCTTGTATGTCCTGCCCAATGCCTACAATGGCCACATCAAAGTTTCTAACACCTAAAGATTTCAAAGAATTTTCATCTATGGCATCTACTTGAACCGCATGGGTTGTAAAATCTTTAGCATTTTGAGTTCTTTCTTCACTTATATCTATGCCCATAACCTCATAGCCCATGTTATACAAAGTGTTAGCCACTGCCGAACCAAATCTTCCTAGCCCTATAACCACAAACTGTTTCATGTAAATCTCCCTCCTTTAACCTACTAAGACCTTTTCCTCAGGATATCTTGCCTTACTATGCTTTAACCTTTGACCAAAGGCTAGGGCCAAGGTAAGGGGTCCAACTCTACCCATAAACATAATAACTGTAATAACAAGACGTCCAATTATAGTTAGCTCTGAGGTTATTCCAGTGGATAATCCCACTGTACCAAAGGCAGATACCACCTCAAAGAATATATTTAAAAAATCCTGCTTTTCTGTTTGGGTTAAAACAATTGTGGTTATTCCAATAACTATTAACCCAATTACAATTATCGAAAGTGCCTTAAGGATTGTTTCGTATGGGAGCCTGCGCTTAAACAAGTTTACTTCTCTTTCCCCTTTAATCATGGCACCCACTGAAACCAATAAAACTCCAAAGGTAGTGGTTTTTATACCTCCACCTGTGGAAGCTGGCGAAGCTCCCACAAACATTAATACCAACATAAAAAATAATGTTCCTGGATTAAGACTTCCTGTGTCTAAAGTGTTGAATCCTGCTGTCCTTGTGGTTGCACCTGTGAACATTGCAGGCAATAATTTTTGGTGAAATGGCAATTCTCCCAAGGTTTCAGGATTGTTATACTCTAACAAGAATACCCCAATAAACCCTACCACAAGCAACGCTGCTGTTAAAATCAACACGAACTTACTATGTAAAGCCATTTTCCTTATGGGTCTCCGGTTATATATATCAACTAAAACCGTAAAGCCCAATCCACCTATGATAAATAATCCCATAATAATGAAGTTAACCATTGGGTCATTCCAATAAGCGGTCATACTTCCTCCACCTACCATACCCATTATGTCAAAGCCCGCATTGGCAAAGGCTGAAACTGAATGAAACACACCTAAATACATGCCAAGGGGAAAGCCATGATCAATGGAGAATCTTATACCCAAAAAAAGTGCAGCTATTCCCTCAATCATTAAGGTAAAAAACAAAATGGATCTAGTTAGTCTAACTAAACCCTCAAGGGAAAATTGATTTAATGCTTCCTGCATTATTAATCTTTCCTTTAAGGTTATCTTTCTACCCAATATCAAGAAGAACAATGTGGCCATGGTCATAAAACCCAATCCACCAGCTTGTATTAGTAGCATTATTACCACCTGCCCAAAGGTTGTGAAGTATGTTCCCGTATCTACCACCACTAAGCCTGTAACGCACACTGCAGATGTTGCCGTAAAAAGAGCATCGATTATAGGTAGCCTACCTTCCACACTGGCAATTGGTAAAGATAATAGTATTGTTCCCACTAAAATCAATGCTAGGAAACCACCTGCAAGGACTTGAGCAGGTGAGAATATTAGTTTTCTGGCGGGCATAGCACACCTCCTAATTCCCTATTCTCTTACTTATTTTTTAATTATCTATAAATGATTATACCACGGTATTTGATAAATTTAAAAGTATAAGAAAAATACTATATATTAAGATAAAAATCGCCTTGAAGGCGATTTTTAGTTTCCTAATTTGCTTTTTGCTAACTCTGCTAATTGAGAGAATGCAGCACCATCATTTACAGCTAAATCAGCTAGCATTTTACGGTTGATATCCACACCTGCAATCTTTAATCCATTTATCATTTTACTATATGATAAACCATTATTTCTCGCTTCAGCATTTATACGAGCGATCCATAACTTTCTAAAGTCTCTCTTACGGTTTTTTCTATCTCTATAAGCATAGGACAATGACTTAAGTAATTGTTCATTTGCCCTACGGAAAATTTTACTCTTAGAACCATAATAGCCTTTTGCTAACTTTAATATTTTTTTGTGACGTTTCCTGGTTTGTACACCTGGTTTTACTCTTGGCATCTTAAAAACCTCCTTTTCTTATATACTATGGTAATAGTTTAAGTACTCTTTTGTAATCACTTTTACTAACTAAATCACTCTTTCTAAGATTACGTTTTCTCTTTGGAGTCTTTTTAGTAAGAATGTGACTGGTAAATGCATGGCTTCTTTTAATTTTGCCTTTTGCTGTTTTCTTGAATCTTTTTTTAGCACCACTATGGGTTTTCATTTTTGGCATTGTAAAAGCCTCCTTCCAATATTTATTTTGGAGATAGCACCATTATCATGTTTCTACCTTCTAATTTTGCTGGTTTTTCAACCACTGCAATTTCACTTGTTGCTGCCGCTACTCTTTCACAAATCTGTTTACCTTGATCTGCATAGGCAATTTCTCTTCCTCTGAACATAATGGTCACTTTTACTTTGTCCTTACCCTCTAAAAACTTAACAATATTCTTAAGCTTAGTTTGGTAGTCATGTTCATCGATTTTAGGTCTCAGTTTCATTTCTTTTACTGTGATTACATGCTGATTCTTTCTAGCCTCTTTTTCCCTCTTACTTTGCTCGTATTTGAATTTACCATAATCCATAATACGGCAAACAGGGGGTTTTGCCATGGGGGCAATTTCCACAAGATCTAGATTTTTAGCCTGAGCTGCCTTTAAGGCATCTTTGGTCGATGTAACCCCTACTTGATTACCTTCCTCATCAATTAAACGAACTTCCTTGACCCTAATTTCCTCATTGATCAATAGGTCTTTACTAATAATTTTTCACCTCCTGAAATTAGCCAAAAGTGGCTTTGGAAATACCCTTTGTAAAAGATATCTTTACAAAATAAAAATGGGCGGATGCAAACCACCCGCCCATAAAAGATACAGTAAAAACTATCTTATGGTTAACCCAACAACTTTTGTCGTAAGGTGAGAAGCGGATGGCTTCTTCTTTGTACTTCTATATTTTAATACTATTAGAACCCTTTGTCAAGGAAGAAACTTAAATTTTTGATACTAATCTAAACTTTCATTGATATTAAAAACAAAAACGCCCCTTTGTTAAGGGACGGTGATTCCAATTTATACCTAGTATATGATTAGATTTGCTCCTTAATTTATACTCACTTAATTCCATGGACCTATTGAAAAATTAATTATTCTTAATTTCTTCATGGGTTTTAGTATCCCTTTCAATTTCTTCTGCACATGAAGAGCAACCTAAGCAAAGAACAACTTTTTCATCAAAGATATTATTGACCGTAGTTAAGACCTCTTCTTCGGCGTAAAAATCCTTTATATGAACATGGATTTTTTCTGGGGCATAAGTTACCAAGCAACTTATTATTGCATCACATCCATTTAAATCCCCACATCGCTCTTCCGCCACCACTTGATTATGGTCATCATAAACAAAGTATTTCCCTTTCTTCTTTAATAAATGAGCATTTAGTATCTTAGGTTCTTGGATGTCCACAAAATAACGTAATAGCTTTATAAAATCATTGTATTCCTTTTCAACTACTATATCTTCCTTTGCATCGTCAATAACTTGGCCTAAGTCATCCATATAGTCTTGTAGCCTAAATCTGATGAATCCTTCTATATTAATTTGCCATTGTTTTTCCAGGTACTCGCAAAGCCTTATAGCCATATTCTCCTTAAGTTTTACATCCCTTTTATGTTGCCTATTCTTAATTTTTATTAATTCCAATGCCTTAATATACAACATGTTATGTTCTTTTTCATTCATCTCTGGGTAGTTGGTTCTTATGATCTTTTCAACCAGTGGTTTTTCCAACACATCTACTATGTAGCTTGCCAAGGCATCTGCAATATTCTTTAATGCTAGGTTTTCGTAATCAGTACTATTTAGCGAAGTATTTTTTATAGAACATCCCAAAAAAGCCATATTTCCTTTATATTCTTCAGTGAGATTTATATTAACCCCATGCTTCCTTAAGGGCTGTAGTTTATCTTCCAAACAGAACCTAAATTGATCAATATAACGTTTAGCACTGAAAGTTAGGTTTTTCATGTCTTTCCCCCCTTTGTCTCATCATCTAAAAATAGTATATGAGAGCAATGGTTGTTATATACAGTATATTATGCTTAATTTGTAAAGATAAATTTGCAATTTAACTTAAAAATAAAAACAGCCAAATAAGTGGCTGCATAGTTTAATTATGGTGGGTCCGGCGCGGATTGAACGCGCGACTTCTACCCTGTCAAGGTAGCACTCTCCCGCTGAGTTACGAACCCATGTTTAGATAAATCAAAACCTGAGATATTAGTCTCAGGTGATTATTTTGAAGTGGTGCCGAGGACCGGAATCGAACCGGTACGGGCCGCAAAGCCCGAGGGATTTTAAGTCCCTTGCGTCTGCCTGTTCCGCCACCCCGGCAAGGGTGTTAAATTTTAAGGTAAGTGTTGGAGGCGGCACCCAGATTTGAACTGGGGAGTAAAGGTTTTGCAGACCTCTGCCTTACCACTTGGCTATGTCGCCACTTATATGTTATGGTGCCCAGAGGCGGAATCGAACCACCGACACGGGGATTTTCAGTCCCCTGCT
>CAYYRM010000069.1:0-11768 GCA_964474005.1 uncultured Eubacteriales bacterium | reverse complement strand
TGACTTGTCTTTGGATGTAACAGTTTTAAGTCACTGTTCATATTAAAACTACCTCCTCCATGTATTTTCCTTTTAATCTTCCACATAATTGGACAAGGGGACGTTTCTGTTGTCCAATGAATTGGACAGATGAAACGTCCCCTTGTCTAGTTCACAGTAAATAGTGAAAAGGGATATATATCTTTGGGAATGGAATTATATGTTTGCCTCTTTTTTGTTTTTGGGTGAATAAAGCTTAACTCCTGAGACCACAGGGCGATTTGAGTCCACTGTTTATTTTTTACAAATGATTCGTTGTATTTATTATCTCCCCATATTCCTAAACCCTGGTTGGATAGTTGAACTCTGATCTGATGGTGCCTTCCTGTTTTGAGCTGGATTTCCAGTAGGCTTAAAACACCATGTTCCTCATCAGTTATTGATGATAATAATTTATACTGAAGGATGGCTTCTTTAGCGTTTTTTTGATTTTTGTGTACAACCTTTGACATATTTACAGAAGCCAGCTTTAATAGATAATCCCTTAACTCACCTTCTTGTGCTTGAGGTTTCCCACATACCACAACTAAATATTTCTTTTGGAATGTCTTGTCTTGCATCTGTTTTGAAAGAAATGCATTGGCCTCTTTAACCTTTGCAAATATCATTGCTCCTCCCACTGGTCTATCAAGTCGATGAACTAAACCTACATAAGGGTTTTTCACATTTGGATGTTGCTTCTTTATGTGCTCTTGCATAAGTGTTAACATGTCCTTATCCCCAGTGGGATCCCCTTGAGATGGTACCCCAGGGGGTTTTTCACAGATAATTATGTGCGGGTCTTCATTTATTATATTTATATCCATTTTCATCATCCCTTTGTAGAGTATTAACCAAACGGGTAAAATTATCTAAGGCTTAATTACCCAGTATATACCTTACCTACAATTTTACTCCGCAGCTTTAAAGTTATATATGGGTCGAATTATTTTTAAAATATCTGCAGTGGCTCCTATGTTTTCGGTTATATCTTGTATGGGTTTATATGCCATTGGTGCTTCATCTATTGTGGCTTTATTAACCGATGTTGTGTAAATCCCTTCCATGCTATCTTTAAATTGGCTCAATGTAAAACTATTTCTTGCTTGCCCCCGGCTCATGAGGCGTCCTGCTCCGTGGGGAGCGGAAAAATTCCATTCTGCATTCCCCTTGCCCATACAAATGAGGCTACCATCTCGCATATTGATGGGAATTAGGAATTGTTCCCCGTTCTTCGCAGATACTGCCCCCTTGCGTAAAATCATGTTTTCTGTGTCTATATAGTTGTGAATGGTAGTAAACTGTTCAACCACTTCTAGCTTCATTCCCTTAATGATTTCTTTAAGGATAGCCTTTCTATTGATTGCTGCAAAATGTTGGACAATTTTCATATCGTGTAGATATTGATCAAACAAGTCCCCTTCAGCGTATGCTAAGGCTTTTGGTACATTTGAGCTAATTTCAGCTTTTTTGTCCTTAATTGCTTTGTTTATCTCTTTTTCCCTGCCTTGACTTTTAAGTAGTTCAATTAAATTATCTATGTGTTCCTTTGAATTTTTGTTAAGTCTTTTATAGGCTTCTTCTTGATATAAAGATGCCACCTGGGTCCCAAGATGGCGGCTACCCGAATGGACTACAATGTAGATATTCCCATCAGAATCCTTATTGGCTTCAATAAAGTGATTTCCTCCGCCTAAAGTACCAATGCTTTTTCTAGCCCTAGTTAGATTAACCTCATCTTTACAGTGTAATTCCTTTAAATCAATGTCATCATTAAACTCATGTTCCTTTTTCCGTATGTCAAAACCACTGGGTATCTTATCATATATCACCTTATCTAGTTTAACAAGTTCAATATGCTTGTTAGCTATCTTTATCACTTCCATGCCACAACCAATGTCCACCCCCACCAGGTTAGGTACCACCTTGTCTGTGATAGTCATTGTTGTTCCTATGGTACACCCAGCACCTGCATGTACATCTGGCATGATACGGATTTTGCTATCCTTTACAAATTCTTGGGAGCACAAGACTTCAATTTGCTCCACAGCCTTAGAGTCCACCTTTTCAGTATAAACAATGGCATTATTGTACTTTCCTTGTATTGTTTTCATCTTATTCATCCCCCAATGTGGACACGGGGGCGTTTCCCTTGTACAGTTCATACTTGTTTACAAAAGAATTATAGTCTTTTTCCCCTGTTATCCAAATAATAAAATAATGTTCTTTTACCCCTTTTTTAATCAATGCTTCATAGCGATGATTACCATCACTGAGTTCGAATTGGTCATCAAAATAGTTTACTATCAGAGGTGGCATGTCCCATCCATTTTCCAGTCTACCTATTATGGCATTAACCCTATGTTCAAAACCTTGTTTGTCAATGGTGTATTTTAATTCAGGTTCTGGTCCACAGCACCTAGTAAACAGACTCAATGGCATCTTCATAGGACCTATAAAATACCTAGGTTCCAGTTTCAATCCTTGGGAAAAGGGTATATTATTACCTTCGTTTGAGAGAAATTCATGAATCCACTCCTCTAAATGACCCTTTTTTGCTGCCCTTAATGCGCCTTCACTTGTGAATACTTGCTCCACCTATCCCAACTCCTTAATTTTAACGATTTCCACCCTTCTGGTGCCTGCATTGAATTTTTCCAACCTTTTAAATCTTTCATTCTTAACCCTTTGAGATTTATCAGTGACTAAGGCAACAATGGTGTTTTTGTGTACCACAGGTAATATATTATCCAATAGGCTATCTACGTTGTTACTTTTTTCTGCTGAATTCCAAGAGACTAGGTTCCCATATGGCACATCTGCAATTATTAGATCAGCTTTAAAGCTTTTTTCCACCAAAGCCATCTTATCTAAAATGTCAGCTTTGAAAATCTGGGTATTAGTTTTAAAGGATCTTTTTTCGATGATATCCATAAATTTATCTATGCTAGATATAGCCTCTCTATGTGAGACTTTGTTATATTCATCTAGCATTTTCTCTAATTGTTTTTTACGGATAATTAAACCCTCCTTTGATAAAAGTGACAGATTACTTTTAGCAAGTGAAAGGGATACTTCATCAATGTCAGAGCCTATTATGGTAGAAATTTTCTCTGGATTTAATAAACCTAATACAGTGAGCATATAACCTCCTCCACAACATGGATCGTAAAGGATTATTTCATTGCCCTTACCAAGATGTTCTACACAGCGCATAAAAATTTCCCCAGCCAATCTTACGGGAAAGCTGGGCATTTTGGATTTATGATAGATAACTCTTCCACAGGCAAAGTCTTCGAAATTATCATTATTAAAGTATTTATAATTCATTATTCCAACACCTTCTTTTAGGTTTGTTATATATGTTCTATGTAAGCCAGCTTTTTTCCTTTTTCTTTAAGCCAAATAAATTAAGGCCTTTTGAGATTAACTCACAAGGCCTATTTCTAATTATAATATTAACTGCGTGAAAAAACAACTGCTGACAAAGAAACGTCCGAAGCCACTGAAAAGTCCTTATCTTTTAAGGCTGCTCAAAAATCTTCAGATTCTAGGCACAAGAAAGCCCATCACCGGAGCGTATATGTAATACGTGAGGATGATGGACTTTCGCAGTAACAACGAAGATGGAGGTTTTTCAGCAGTCTCGAACCGTCCCCTTATCCAATTCTAAATTGATGGCTTAATCAACCATCTGTAAAAATCGTTGAAAATACCTTGGGCATATGCGTTAAGTCTATATAGTCTTACGAAGTCTTGTTTCTCTATATAACCATTCATATCAATAATGAGCTCCTCCAACCGAGATACAACATTAATTATTTCAGTGTAGTCATCAGGGTTTAATCCATCAAACATACCCTTTATAACATTTAGCTGATGTGGAGATAATTGCTCCACACCCTCATAGGGGATATCAAA
The DNA here is from genome assembly GCA_964474005.1 of uncultured Eubacteriales bacterium. Lineage (GTDB taxonomy): Bacteria > Bacillota > Proteinivoracia > Proteinivoracales > Proteinivoracaceae > Alkalicella. Next base: position 7,829 of record CAYYRM010000069.1, on the reverse strand, counting down.
CTCATGATGGTTTATGGTTCTATATATATCACCCATTAATTCAGAAAACTCTGCGGCAAAGCCTTGGTCCACAAGTTCAGTATAAATCCTAATTTCCCTACCTAAGCCAGTCACTTCCGCCCTCTCTATTTTTGCATCCACCAGTCGATAATTGTACTCATACCCAAGTTCATCCATCATAGATCCCACTTCAATTACCCCGGTAACTTTTAATGGGATATCCTGGAACCTAAAGGATTGCCCCTTAGGTGCATAAACTGCAATGGTATTTGCTAATATGTTGGTATTGGGAAGACAGAAGGGACATGATTGATATGGCATGTTTTGCAGATACATGTAACTACCATCTAATGGAGATGTTGTGGACATAAAGCCAATTATGGTTACTGTTCTTCCATCTAGTTTTTTTATTTCATCTAAGGATACCGCGTCGGCAAAGGATAATTCCACTATTCCTTCTTTACTAAACCTTGATTTGCTTGAACATCCAGTAAACAATATTGTTATAGCAATAACCAGTATTAATGACTTTGCAAATTTACTTTTCATTGGACAAAGCCTCCTTAAAAATTCGTCTCAAATAGGATAAGGCCGGTGACAAACATATGATTAGAATAACCAATGCAACCATGTACTCCGTTGGATATATTTTCCTTATATCTAATACTATCCCCATGGTGGATGATAAAAGGTTTGCCACATATAAAACGCCTATATTAATTGCCCGTGCCACTACTATACTGGCCAAGGCCAAAATTGCACTTTGGTAAACAACATATTTGGTTATAATCCCCTTATCAAGACCAATAAATCTCAGTGTCTTAACCTCTTTATTTAAGCTATCTAACATTAGGATGGTCATTATGCATACGATAATAAAGGCAAGGATTAAAATTATGATACATAGAAGGTAAGCCACTTGTTTACTAAGGTCGATGTTTGTTGTAAGTTTTCTCATAACAGAGGTAGGGTGTACTGCTTGAAACTCACTTTTTGCGTTAAACTCCCTGGTAATTGAGCTTGCTAATGTTTGGCTCCCCGAACGTATCACTATGGCTGTTACCATTTTATCTTCATCTGAAACCTCACCAGTGTAACTATGGGCTAGCCATATACTTTCTATGTCAGTAAATAGTGCATTATCATAGGCTGTATTATCTCGTCCCAAAATACCCACCACTGTGTAGGGGGTAGAATCATGGGCTTCTAAATAATCATCGTCATGGTCATGAAATAAGCATGCTAAACTATTTATGCTATGGTCTGCCATACCATGGGAGGTAATAATCTTATCCCCCACAGATAAATTATGTCTTTTAGCCACATTATACCCCACCACCACTTCAAATGGTGCAGAGAAATTTCCCCCCTTAGCGATATCCTTATATCTTAAAAATTCTGTACTGGTACCAATTAGATTATTTCCCCTAAAACTATCCCCCAAGGCGAAGGGTAATACCATTTCTAAATTGCCCCTTTGTCTGAGCTCATTTACATATTGGTAGCTTATTACACCTAATGGAAGCTCTGAGAAAAAAAGCGTGGACATAACTAATTGGATGTCACTACCATTAGGCCCGATTATGACATCATATTGTTGATCTGCACGTATAAACCCTTCACTTACCTGTGCTGAAATATTTACAGCAACCATACTTATGGATAACGCCACAATCAACGCTATGGAAAATAAGATGGTGGAGGTTTTTCTAGCCCACATACTCTTGAAAACAAATTTAATCAAACTCCACACCCCCCAGCATATCCTCAAACCTTATCACTTCATCAAAATATTTAGCCATTCTATCATCATGGGTAACAACAATTAAAGTATTTTTGTGCATCTTATGTAATTTCACTATAAGTTCCATAATTTCTATTCCCTTAGCGGTATTTAGTGACCCAGTGGGTTCATCACATAGCATAACCGATGGGGATTTAAGTAGCGATCTTGCAATGGCTACCCTTTGTTTTTCACCACCTGACAATGCCTTTACCTTAGAATTGAGTTTATGTTCTAGACCAACCCATTCCAAAACATCTTTAGGGGAAAAGGTTAGCTCCCCCCCCATTGCTACTATCTCAAGGTTATCTTTAACGGTAAAATCCTCAAATAGTTTAAGGTCCTGTGTAATGTATCCAATGTTTTTGTATCTAAATCCATCCACCTTCGTTTCAGTTAATGAAGTGATTTCCGTTCCACCAATGATTACTTTACCTGTGGTGGGCTTTACGATACCAGCTATAATATTTAACAATGTTGATTTCCCTGAACCAGAAGGTCCTAAAATACAATAGGATTTGTTTATTTCAAAACTATAATCCTTAAGCTTTATTTTGGTATCGGCATTGTACTTTTTGCATACGTCTAATAAATTGACCATGTTTTTCCCTCCCAGTTAGCCTACGTTCAAAAATTTATAGTTAAAAATCACTATTATACTTAAAATGATAATCAATACCACTTTAAATATTATATCAATATAGATTTAAAATACATATTTAATTCTAGAAAATTTAATTCTATAAAAAAAGTGTAAGTCCTTTTATTTAACCATGGCAATATGTTACAAATACTATAATTGGACAAGGGAAACGTCCCCTTGTCCAATTTTAAAAAATATATTGAACTAAAACCATATAAAAAATAGTTCCTGTTATTATGCTCAATAGATAATTACTTTTAAGATGGTGTACAATTCCAACAGCTAGTATTCCTAAAATCTCTGGCAACCCAAAGGGGAAGTTTAAAAATTTTACATTTCTTATGGAGTAGATTATTAGCATAGCCATAACTGCTGGAGGTAAAAACGAACCCATATATAGTACAAATTTTGGTGTGGGTTTATTTTCCTTGAAAAATACGAATGGGGCAAATCTTGTTCCGAAAGTAACCAATGCGATAATTATTATTGCCAATGCTGTATATATGTTTTTAGGCATGGTTAAGCCTCCTCTAACTCACTTAAGGGATTTTCAATTTTCCCCCTAAAAATAACTAATGCTAAGGCAATGGACAACATTGATGGTAGTATAACACCGTTGGGTCCAAATATTATCAGTGATAATCCTGTACAGACAATACCAATCATGGCAGGAAGATGGGTTGTGGCCTTTTTCCATTGGTCTATGAATATGACCACAAACAGTGCGGTCATGGCAAAATCCAGTCCTGTTGTGTCAAACTTTATCATTGCACCCACAAATGCTCCTATTAGAGATCCCATTACCCAATACAATTGATTTAGTCCAGCAATAAGTAGATAAAATTTTTTTTTATCAACATCATCAGGGGGCTTAACTGAACATAGCAGGGAATAGGTTTCATCCGTTAAGGCGAAAATCATGTACCACTTCGTACCCTTCATTTTATTAAAAAGGTCAATAAATGATAGACCATAAAACATATGCCTTAGGTTGACAAACAGTGTGACAATACCCACTTCCAAAAATCCAACCCCTGCAGTTAGAAGTTGAATGGCAATAAACTGCATGGCTCCAGCATAAACGGCGGTACTCATAAAAAAAACCCATCCAATTCCATAGCCAGATTGTTCAAACAATAGGCCAAAGGCAATACCCACAGATAAATATCCCATCATAACTGGTATTGTTAATGGAAATGCAGCTTTAAACTCTTTCTTCAAATAAATGGCCTCCTTTGACTTGTTTCCTTTACTAAGTAATTAATATACTATGTGTGAGGTAATCTGTAAAGGACAAGGACAAGGGGACGTTTCATCTGTCATAAATTCTAGACAGATGAAACGTCCCCTTGTCTTCTAACCATCTAATTTCCTAGGTGGAATTTGATAATCTCCCTAGTTGCTATTGTTGGATCAAACTTTAGATAAGACATCCCCTTAATCTCATCAATATAGGAGTTCAGCTTTGAATAGTCATCTAAATATCTTACGTTTTCGTATTTTTGTAATAAATAAGAGCAGTTTTTCTCTTCTTGGCCTGGTATAGGTTTAATTAATATTATTGGCAAACCCAAAGACAAAGCTTCAGAACAAGTAAGAGCTCCTGGTTTTGTTATTAAAATATCAGAGGCACACATGAACTCTTGGATGTTATTTACAAAACCCATTATTTGAATATTATCAAGTCCCAACTCTAAGACTGCGTTACTTAGATAATTGTGTAACTTTTTATTAATTCCTGTGATTATTATGATTTCATTTTCTTTAGGCAAGTTTATCAATTGCTTAAATAGCTTGTTATCTATACCTAAGCCCCAACCACCACCCATGACTAAAATTACTTTTTCTTTGTGGTGTAAGTTTAGATTATGCTTAGCTTTATTTTTTTCTATGGGATTCCAAAATCTTATGTCAACGGGTATGGGGGTTGAAATCACTTTATTCTCAAGGTCAATCAATAAATCACCTAAGTTATCTTCTCCACTGAAAAAGTATTTATCAACAGCTGGATGGAACCATGCTCCATGGAAATCGTAGTCTGTGATAAAAGCAGCTAGCTTCCCAGACCAACCCATTCTTTTTAGAAACCCCATGCCTTGCAGAGGGATTGGATGTGTACAAATAACAGTTTTACTTTCTCCAACAATCTGAGTCAATGATTCGAGGTATGAGTTTTTAAATTTAGTTTGTAATCTAAAAAGTGCAGTATATATTTTTTGAAGGTCTTTGTTCCTTTGATTTTCGTAAGTATAGCCCCACAAAGAAGGAGATATTTTTAAAAGTGTATTGTATAAAGTAGTTGCCTTTTTAAAAACTTTGGGGTGCCTTTCAAGTCCAGGCTCAGAAACTATTGTGGATATTTCTAAGTCTAGTTCCTTTATCCCCTTAGCCAGATTCTCAGCGGCTTTAGTATGACCACACCCAAAGTGTTCAGATAGTATTACTATCTTATCCATCTTACCTAACCCTCCATTAATATCAAATTATTCTTTATTAAAGCTTACAATTAATTTCTCTACTTTTTATGAAATAAAAGTGAATAAATAATTAAATGTTAACAAAAAAATAGCCCGGTTATCCCAGGCTATTTACTAAATTTCTTTTTTTACTTTTTCTATTAACTCCTCTTCACTATATGCTTCAATGAGTTTTTCTCCTACAAAGCAGACAAACTCATTTCCGCAAAGTGCTATACAACCCTCTTCTATCTCTTCACCTAATTCCTCCAATTTATCTATATCAACGTTTGAGCAATCTGGGCAAATCCTAATCAATTTAAAACTCCTCCTTTATATATTTATCTCTACTAAGTATAACCCATAATTTAGCAAAATATAACTGGACAAGGGGACGTTTCATCTGTCAGTATTCTCGGACAGATGAAACGTTCCCTTGTTTTTTTATTTGAGAAAATAATCAGTTATATGAAATAGATGCTATAATGTAAAGGAAAATAATTGAAGCTAGGGGGGTATGTTTTTGCTAAACATAAAAAGCCTTTTCAAAGAATCAAAAAACACTGTGTTAAATAATATGAACTTAAACCTTTTACCTGGGGATATGGTGACCATAGAATGTTCTAATGATTTAAGTGATATGTTATTTAATCTAATTATCGCTGAAGATCTACCTGGCCGTGGCGAAATATTGATTGGAGATATGAAAAATATAGATTTCATGAGAAGATGCCAAAAGGACATTGGGATTGTTTTTCGGGAAGAAGGATATTTTCGTATGACTGTGGAAGAATACCTAAGCTTTTTTTCAAAAATACTTCATTCAAAGGTAAATTATAGGGAAGTAATGATGAAACTTGGGCTTTTAGACATAGGTTCAACTAGAATTACCAAATTATCATTTCAACAAAAAAAGCGTCTATCTTTTGCTAGGGAAAGATTAAAGGACCTTAAAATTTTAATTTTCCAAGAACCTTTGGCCAATGCTGATAATGAAAGCACACAGATAATTATGGAAAATATTCAAGAGCTTAGGGGCTACGGTGTCAGTGTTTTATGCACCTCGGCTTCTTATAAAGATATTTTGCTATTAGGAGGTAAGCTATATTACCTAGACAAGAATGGACTCATAGAAATTGATAAAGATTTTGAGGAAAAAGATTCCCATGACATAATAGATAATAGCAATAACTTCTCTCCACTTTATAAAATAGAAAAAATCCCTGCCAAGGTAGAGGACAAAATCCTATTATTTGACCCCATTGAAATTGATTACATAGAAAGTGAACACGGCATAAGCTCCCTCAGTATTAGAGGAGATAAGTTCCCTTGTGCCCAGTCACTAACTGATTTAGAGGCCCGATTAACCAATTTTGGTTTTTTTAGGTGTCATAGATCATATTTAGTTAACCTTCAAAGGGTTAGGGAAGTTATAACATGGACAAGAAATAGCTATAGCTTAAGTTTAGATGATAAGAAAAAAACATCTATCCCCCTTTCTAAAGGGAGGTTAGATAACCTTAAAGATATTCTTAAAATATAGTATATAGATTTTTTTACTCTTATCATACCTTTATTTAATCCTCTCAGATCCTAATATACTCTTTTCAATGACTAATTAATGCTTCTAGCCTTTTAAAATGAAATAATAGTATTATCAAATTTGAAAAGAGGCGTTTAGGATGGAACATGTTATTTCCATGAAAAATGTAAGTAAGAGATTTAAAGAGAATATCGCCATTAAAAATCTATCTTTTAATGTAACAAGTGGGGAGATTTTTGGTTTCCTAGGTCCAAGTGGAGCTGGAAAGACAACAACCATAAAGATTTTGACTTCTCAACTGATTGCTTCCAGTGGTTTAGTTAAGGTTTTAGGAAAAGATCTACTAAACCACAATAAAGAAATCTATAAAGAAATAGGTGTTTTAACTGATACCAGTGGGTTGTATGAAAGACTCTCGGTGTACGATAATCTTTTACTTTTCGCAAAGATCAATGATATTTCTAAGGATAGAATATTTGAGGTCCTTGATAAGGTTGGATTATTAGATACAAAGGGTAAAGAAGTAAAAAAACTGTCTAAAGGTATGAGACAGAGAATTATGATTGCTAGGGCAGTGCTTCACAAACCCAAGCTGCTTTTTTTAGATGAGCCCACATCCTCTTTAGATCCAGGCACTGTTCTAGATATACACACACTTCTTAGGGAGCTTAACAAAGAGGGGACTACCATCTTTCTAACAACACACAATATGGAAGAGGCAGATAAGCTCTGTGATAGGGTAGCATTCTTAAACGATGGTGAAATTGTAGAATTAGGGAAACCACAGGAGCTAAAGCTAAGGTACTCAAGCAATGAAATAAAGGTAATGGTTAAAGGCGAAGATGAATTTAAAACAATTAGGAATGACAAACATGCTGCCAACAAGGTTCATGAATGGATGAGTAGTGGAAAACTATTATCTATCCATTCCACTGAGCCAAACTTAGAGGACATTTTTTTGACATTGACTGGGAGGGGATTATAATGGTTTTTTCAATTAAAAGGGTAAATGCTCTATTTACAAAAGAAATTAAAGATTTCACTAAAAATTTAAACGTTTTTTTCCTATGCTTCCTACCTATTTTCACTACTTTATTCACAAATACCATTCAGGAAAGTTCAGATAGTTTGCAAGGTGATTTAAATTTCTTTCAATTATCAAATGGCCTAAGTATGAACCTAGTATTGGTTGGGATAAGTATAATGGCTATAATAATAGCTGAAGAAAAAGAAAAAAATACCATGAGAACATTGATGTTATCAGGGGTTTCTCCCTTTGAGTTTTTAGCTGGGAAAGCATTGCTAGTATTTTTTATTACCACAATTAACAATGTTGCAATCTTCTTTATAGTGGGAGTAGATACAGCACACCTTATGCTTTATATTGTAGTGAGCAGTTAAGTA
>CAYYRM010000068.1:0-11965 GCA_964474005.1 uncultured Eubacteriales bacterium | reverse complement strand
TACCCCTAAGTTAAATAAAAACCTTTTTGTTTTTTTAATAACTGGTATCATCATAGGTGTTACCACTGCCGGTGAACCACTAGGTCAAGTAATAGACGGTGAAAGTACTAAATGGTGGTTATTGATGTTAGGTGGAGCTTTGTCTACTGCAGCTATGATTATCCCAGGAGTACCGGGTAGCTCGATATTAATTATGCTTGGCATTTACGACAATATCTTATTCTATATCAAAGAATTAAACATTCTTAACCTTTTATTCTTTGGACTAGGCAGTTTATTAGGTATTGTACTCCTTTTGAAACTATTAGAACAGTTATTTCAAAATTACAAACCCCAACTTTCTTATTTTTTTGCAGGTTTGATTATTGGCTCTACTAGAATCCTGTTACCATCTTCATTGAACTTATTAGGATTTACCCTATTTTTAATAGGTTTTATTTCAGTGTGGTTTTGGACCAACAAAGAAGAGCACTCCCAGTGAGTGCCCTTTTTATTTTATAACATATGTCTAAAGGGATATGCCAAAATTCTCAAGATATTTATTTTTATCCTTTTACTAGCCGGTACTTCCCGGGCCTTTTCGGGATAGTAGTATCCGTAATCTGAATTTACAAGTAAACTCTGTTCTACTAGCTTTTCCAACTTTTCCATTAGATAACTTGTAAATTCTTCACTGTCAATAACTACCATCGTTTCAGTACTTAAAAAGGTGCTCCGGGGATCTAAATTAAATGAACCTATTACACTGATCCGGTTATCAAAAACATAAGTTTTGCCATGGATTGAACCAATTCCGTGATACTCATACACTTCTTGAACCTTATCCACTATTTTCTTCCTATACCCGGTATAACCGGAAAAGGCCGGTAAGTTAGGGGTAGAAGCTAGGGAGTTAGTCAAAATTGTAATCTCGGCATTTACCCCTTCTAGATTTAAATAATTTCTCATTTTTCTAGTAGGAATTACATATGGACTTTGGGCAAAGATTCTTTCTTCCCCCCATTCCATTAACCGGGTTAATTGATCCCAAACCTGGGGTTGTTTATTAAATCTAGTTAGGGGGTTGTGGATTAAAGTCACCCTATTGGTAGGTATTCCTTCTTCTAGCCAAGAAAGATCTTTAGCAAAAAATTCAGGATATACTTCTCTTTTCCCTTGGGCAAAACTAATTAGTTCAGTCATTTTTTCCCTACCTTTATTCTCCCTCCTGGCGGTCAATGACCTCCGGGGATTTTGGGCAAATTCACTTTCCCACAGTGTGTTGAAATATTGGTTAAATTGCTGGATAACACTGTTTTCAACCATTGTCTTATCGGTGTTTATCAACAAAACCTCCCGGTCTAAAGCAAACTTTTCCGGTGGTCCCAAGTCCACATATTTATCCCCAATATTTCGACCACCTATAACTGCATATTTATCATCTATAATTAAAATTTTATCATGTAGTCGATTGTTTACCACCCATGGTTTTAAAGGATTAAAGGGTTCATAGACTTTAAACTCTATATTAGGATGGGCCATAAAACCATAACTAATGGCCCTAGAGTGATTGAGGACATTGTAAAATAGTCCATCGGCTATTATCCTTACCTTAACTCCCCTATCTGCCGCTTGAAATAGGGAAGCTATAAAGATTTGGGTATAATCACCACCTAAAAAGGTATAAGTGGAAAAGTCGATTGTAGATTGGGCATTATGGATTAAACTTAATTTCCTTGCCCCCGACTGATACCCATTTTCTAGTAACAGTGCTAAGTCCTGCCCCGGTTTTTCAGCAAAAAATCGATCTATACTATAGTTGTAATCTATCTCTTTAGGTGGAATAAAGTTAAAGATAACTACTCCAAATACCAAAAAGTAAAGGAAGTAAAGGGCTAAGAATAATCCTATCCCTTTAATTCCCTTTTTAATTTTCCCTCTAGTCATAGACACCACCCATTTCCTGATTATTTTTATCCCTAACCTTTCTCCACTGGCTGTAAAAGTTACTTTCCCTTCTTTTAATTGAAAGTTTACAGGTTTTCCGTTAATTATTACCTCTTTTGCCTCTACATTGTTGATATTAAAGGTGAAACTCCCATATTTACCTTGATATCCCTGATGGATCATATCCACCATAATTTCTAAAGCTTTTCCTTCATCCATTGTAATCTTATATAAGTTGTATTCTCCCTGTCGGTAATTAAAGGTTTCCCCATCATCTTGATAGTGGAGATATTGGCCATTTCCCGGATAGATATCTAATATAAGGTTATCTATCTTCCTCTCACCTACATAATTTTGTACTGGAAATTTAGGGATAACACTCCCTTCCTTTATATAAATCGGGCAAATTTCTAAAGGGGCTTCTTTAATTATATAACTTTCCCCTTGGAATTCTTCCCCTGTCCAATAATCTATCCATCTGCCTTTAGGTAAATAAACAGCCCTAGCCCTTTGTCCTTGCTGCAATATAGGGGCTACTAAGATATTTTCTCCCCATAAAAATTGATCATTGATTTCATAAGTCTCCCTATCCTGTTGATAATGGAGAACTAAAGGCCTCATCACTGGTAACCCTGTTTTTTCTCCATGGTACATTAAATCATAAAGGTAGGGAATCAACTGATACCTCAATTTAATGTATTTTCTATTGATCCCTTCTGTTTTTTCATCAAAGGCCCAAGGTTCTTGATCCCTGGTATCCATTGCTGAGTGATTTCTAAAGAGAGGTGTAAAACACCCTACCTGTACCCAACGGGATAACAATTCACCGGTACAATCAAAACCAAAACCACCTACATCGGTACCACAAAAGGAAAATCCACTTAAACCTAAATTCAATAACATAGGAATAGACATCCGCAGATGTTCCCAAAAACTTTGATTATCTCCCGTCCAAACCGTTGAATATTTTTGTGTCCCTGAAAAACAGGCCCGGGTTATAACAAAGGGACGTTTATTGGTAAATTTTTTTATTCCTTCATATGTCCCTTTAGACATCAAATGGCCATAGAGATTATGGATTTCCCGATGATCTGTTGGGTAACCGTCGTTTTTAAATTGAACATCATCGGGAAGGGGTCCATTAAAGCTGGCTGGCTCATTCATATCATTCCAAATACCCGCTACACCACAATCTAATAAAAGTTTGTGTTTATCTGCCCACCACTTCCTTGTCTCTTCTTGGGAAAAGTCGGGATAAACACTATCCCCTGGCCACACCTTATTAACATAGGGAATACCATCCTTATCTGTTGCGAAATAACCCTTTTCTAACCCTTCATCATAGACAAAATAGCCTTTATCTTTTTTAACACCTGGGTCTACAATTGTAACTACTTTAAACCCCTGTTCCTTTAGCTTGCTAATCATTTTTTGAGGATCTTTAAATTTTTCTTTATCCCATGTAAAAACCCTAAACCCATCCATATAATCAATATCTAAATAGATCACATCACAGGGTATATCCCTTTTTCTAAAATTTTCTCCAATTTCCATAACCCTTCCTTCTGGGGCATAACTCCACCTGCTTTGGTGATACCCTAAAGTCCACAACTGGGGAAGGGGGGTAGTACCGGTAAGAAAAGTATATCCCTTTATTACCTGGGCAATAGATGGTCCATAAATAAAATAGTAATCTAAGTTGCCATCTTCTGCTCCAAAATAATAGTATTTACTATTTTCTTTACCAAAATCGAAATAACTTTTAAAGGGATTATCGAAAAAAATTCCATATCCACTACCATTTTTGAGGACTAAAAGGAATGGTATGGACTTATACATAGCTTCAAAACTCTCCACATGGGGACTAGGGTCATCGGTATTCCATATTTTATAATGATATCACTTTTTATTGAGATGTCCTGTTTTATCACCTAAACCGTAGATATATTCACTTCCTTCTAGTTCCTTTAAAACCTCTATTTTCATTTTATCCTGGGTTTTATTGGTTTTAGGATCCCTCTCCCCTAAGTAATCGGCACACAACAACTCCCCTTGGGAGTTATAAAAATCAACTTTAAATTCTCCCTTTACCTCTACCAACAGCTTTTCAGTTCTAATTAATACTTTATCCCTTTGATTCTCCACTTCAAAAAACACCTTATTTTCAGGTAGATTCTCAATAGCTTTAGATAGCTTTTCTTCCCTCTTTAAAGGAACAAAAACATTGATGATCTCAGGGGAAATCACTTCCACTATCCCCCTATTTCTTTCATAAATAAAATTTACTTTATTACCTTCTAGATAAAATTCAACTAAATTGCCAAACATTTTATCACCCCAACTTAAAATTTTTATAGCCTTGAGCATAACTCAAAGACCTTGATTTTACTAGCCCGTTAGGGCCAAATTTTTTTTATCACTCAAATTTATGTCATAGGATTTCCTCTCTTTTTGTCGAATTATACTATATAACCACACATAATACAAAAACAATAAGGAGGAAATCTCTATGTACCAACGTCAAGAAATATTTAATATAATTGAACTTTTTACTTCTCAAAAGCTTATCAATTTTTATACCAAAATCTTTGATAACCTTGATTTATCTATATTACCCGATAGGCTTCCTTCTAAATATGGTCCTATTGGCTATTCTCACCATGCTCTTTTTAGAGCCTTTATTGTTATGAAATGTGAGAAGTTCGCCAAAATTACTGACCTAAAAGATTTTTTAGAAAATAATCTAATCATTGCTCAGCTTTGTGGTTTTAATATTCTTAAGCCTTTGCCTTCATACTCAGTTTTTCGGAGATTTATTAAAAATTTAGCCAACTCTTATCTTAAGGAAATCATGAAAAATCAAGTTAATATTCTTAAAGAACTAGGATTTATTGACAACAACTTTATATCAGTTGATGCAACACCTGTTAAGGCTAACACTAAATTTAATAATCCTAAATGCTTCGCAAATAACAAGTTTTCTAAAAATAACCATCCTTCTTCTGACAAAGATTGTAAATTAGGTGTTCATACTGCTAATAACTCTATGAATGTTCAAGTTTCAGAAAATAAACCCAATAATTCAAAGAAAAAATATGAATTCTACTGGGGATACAAAAATCATGTTATTTGTGATGCTATCTCTGGTCTTCCCATTGCTGAATTTACTACAACAGCTGATGTCAATGAAATTTCTAACTTTACAGAAATCCTATCTGATACAAATGAGTGGTTCCCACTCAAAGGTAGTTATATTATTGCTGATAAGGGCTATGATTCAAAGCAAAATCATGATTTTATTCGTAATACCCTTAAAGGTCATGCTTTCATTGCATTAAATAAACGTGGAAGAAAAACTAACAACTTAACATCCACAGGTAATGTAATATGCGATGCTGGATTAGCAATGCATAAAGATGGCAAACAGTATTTTGATTCCTATATTAAACAAAAGTTTTGTTGTCCTTTTAGAACTTCTAAAGACGATTCTTTATGTCCATGTAACCATGAAAAATACTTTAACGGTAAGAAAAACAGAGGTTGTGTAAAATACATTAGCATTGGCACTGATTATAGATCTTCTATAAATCGTGATTCTATATTTTTCAAGAAAATATACAGTCTTAGAACTGAATCTGAAAGATACAATTCTAGATGGAAGAATCTAAATACTGAGCAAGCTTATGTTAAAAATATTAACTCTGTTGCTAATCTAAATACAATCGGACATATTTGTCTTTTAACTATTGCAATTGCTGCTATAAAATCTGGCTGTGTTGACAAATACAAATCCCTATCGGGATTAAAAAGAACAGCTTAACCTAATTTATATTAAAATTTTAAGCATCAATTTTATCAAGGGGATAGTCTACCCTTTTTTTGCTTCTTTCATTTCAATTTAAGTTCCATTTTTGATAGTTAAGCTACGCTTAATAAAAATTGTAATAATTTAACTTTTGTTGTTTTATTTTTTATTTAATTATGCTCATATCTAAATTTTTAGAATAATTTCAGAATTTATTGCATATCATTACTATTTATTATATAATTAAAATAATAAAAGAGAGGAGGAGATGTTATGTTAAAACAAATTCTAGAAAAAAGACAAAGGGAGAGGGAAGAGCAGCTAAAAAAACAAAGAAAGGAAACTGCTAAAAAAGTAGCTGTTACCGCAGGAATCTCCGCTGCTATCGGTGCAGCCTTAGGAGTACTTTTTGCCCCTAAAGCCGGTAAGGAAACCAGAAAAGACATCGCAGAAAAAACTAAAGAAATTAGTGAAACGGTAAAAGAAAAGATAGTTGAAGCTAAAGATAAAGCTACGGAAGTTATGGAAAAGGTAAAAAAGAAAACTGAAGCTAAAGATGAAATAGAAGTAGAAATAAAAGATAATAAAGATGAGATTTCCCTTTAATCATTTTGGACAAGCCTTGAAAGGAGTATATTATGTATATTACATTAACTGATTTAGCTTGGTTTATCCTTTTTTCCTTTGGAGTAGCAATTAGTATTTTACTTATTATGGCCCTTGCCCATCTAATCGGTGTAATTAAAAAAATCAATGCCATCTTAGATAAAAATGGGGACAATATCGATAAAACTTTAAATACCCTTCCTAAAGTAATGGATAATGTTAATGAAGCTACTGAAATTATCAAAGATGGCCTCTACAAAACAGAGGATACCATCGATGCATTGAGTACAACGGTTTTTAATACAACCTCATCTGTTCAAAATAAAACAGAAACCTTATTAAACTATATTATTATTGTAGCAGAATTTGCCAAAGGAATATATGAATTTTTTGTAAACAAAAGAGAAGAAAAATAATTAAAACTAGATGACAGGACAGTCTGCCATCTATTTTTTTCTATTTCCTCAACTTTACATATTCATCCCTTCCAGCCCCTGATTTTTTTAGGGCAATCATCTTCTGGATAGCTTCTTCGATTTTTTGTCCATAGTTAACATCTGTAGCGATAGTTTTCAACCCCTTTATTCCTTCCCTTAGGAAGAATAGGGATACATTTTCTACAATTCCATCAAATTCCCTTTCAAAGGCCATTTTGTAGAGGTAGATTTGGGGCAAATATCTTTCTGTTTGTTCTTCTAAATTTTTAATTAAATTTGTTTTTAAATCTAAGAGATGGTATTTCCCATTCTTTAAATAAATTTTATCAATTTCTCCTACTATATAAGCTCCTGCTAATTCAGTGGTAAAACTCCATTCACTGGCCACATGTTCCCCTATCTCTATATTTTGGATTTCTTTATATTTTTCTAAGAGGTTTAGAATTTCCCTTTCCAATTCCCCTTTATCCACCCAGGGTTCATCGACCCCTTCTAATACTAATTCTACCGATTCTTCTTCACTATACCCTTGATCGTATAACTCACAAGTCCTGTGAACCAAAGTACCAAATTTCATTCCAGCTAAAAATTCAGCTTCACCATTATATTTTTCTATACCTTCATCAAAAAAAGTGGGATCTATTTTAACAACATAGTAATCATAATATTTAGCTGGATCATTGATAAACATCATAACCTCTGAAACGGAAAAGGTAGGGGGAATTTCCGTATCTTGTATATCCAACTTCATGTAAAATCTTTCTTTTTCTAAAGTTTCCCCATCGGTTTTAGGAACCCCTGTAAAATTTCTAATCATAATATAGTCCTTTAGGTTGTCGTTTTTCACTAACCCTTCTAATAACATATTGTGCCAAGAGTTTTTAGTTCCTTCTTGAACCAGATCCATTACTTCTTCAGAAATGTCCTTTTTAATATGGGAAGTCATTATTAAATAATCTCTGGCCCTGGTAACTGCCACATAAAATAACCTTTTAGATTCCTCTATATCAGCTAATGTTTCCTTTTTACTTACAACTTTAAAACAAGGGGTATAATTTTCCTCTTCATCTTTATCCCCATATTTTAAAACCAGTAAATGCTCTTCATCATATTTTATCCTTGTACTATCCCCTTTACCTTTTTGGTTGAGCCCCGGTAAAAATACTACTGGAAACTCTAACCCTTTTGAGCTATGGACTGTCATAATTGTAACCATATTCCCTTCAGGTATTTCCCCTTCTGCTTCCCCTTCTTTATCGCTTAGGCTAGCTATTATATCGACATTTTCTAAAAGTTGTTCTAATGAATATGTTTTTTGTTCTGCCATTATATCTATCAGTTTTTCTACATTTTTTATTGACTGTAAAGAATTAGGCTGAAGTAGTAAAACCCTCTTTAAACCACTGTACTCCAAAATTTCTAGTAAAGCTTCCTTTACATCTTCCTGTAAATAAAAGGGGATATATTTAGTGAACAATTGATAAAACTCCATCAACTTTTCTTTTATATCCTTATTTAGTCTTTCATCTTTACTAAATACCCCTGTTAGTATATAAGTAGCAAGACTTTGATCCTTTGGAATATGATTTTTAAAGTAGAAAAAGTCCTCCATCCTCATCCTAAATAAAGGACCTCTAAGTAAAGCTAAAATATGGAGCTCTTCCCAAGGCCTATTGGTAAATCTCAGGATATTGAGATATTCTTGTACTTCACTTTTGTTAAAAAAGCCTATACCTCCGTGGACGTAGTATGGGATATTCCTTTCTCTGAGTTTTCTTTGGAGTAAAGATAATTGGGTCCTTCCTTGAATTAATATGGCTATATCCCGCCAGTTAGGTTTTCGCCAAATCTTATCTTCTTTAACTATCTCTGGTCCTGTATTAACCAACTCCAAAATTCTTTGGGCTAGTAAATCATATTCTGTATCTTCTCCATTTTTCTGGTTAAGGATCAATAATTCAACTTTTTTGTTAGGGAGTTTTTCAAATTCCTCTACCCTATTACTAATTAGTGGATTATATTCTATACAGTATTTTGAGTAAATAGAGGATTTATCTTTAACCAATAGAGTTTTAAATAATTCATTGACAAAGCCTATAATTCCATCACAGTTCCGATAATTCCTACCCATTTGGATTATATCTGTATCCTCGTTCCCTTGCCAACTCTCTTGTAGGGAGTTCATTATAGTGACATCGGCACCTCTAAAACGGTAAATTGATTGTTTTCCATCACCTACTATAAATCGGTATTGGGGATCGATATATTCTAACATTTTCAGTTGTAATAGATTGGTATCTTGAAATTCATCGATCATTATATGTTTATAATTTTTCCTACACCATTTTCTAACCTCTTCATTTTCCCCTAACAAAGCTATAGCCCTTTTTTGTAAATCTGAAAAATCTAATACTCCACTTTCCTCTTTTTGAGAATTATATTCTTTGGCAAAGGAACAAAGTAAATCTATAAATAGTTCTATAATTTCCATTAACTCCTTTATATCCCCTTCTTTTATATCATACTCCTTCCAACATTCTTTTAGATTTTTGAAGGGGCCTTTATAAAGTTCGTAAAAGGCTGGAGCTGAATTTTCCCAATTAGAATTAGTTCTAGAAGGCATTGCCCCTAGTAATAATTGATAGCATTGATCGGGAGTTAAATTACAGGGATCTACCTTAGCAAAATGTTTTTCAAAGTTCCATAGATATTCTTTAAGTTTCCCGTTAACAGAATTGGCGGGAGGAAAATCCTTTACATAATCTTCAGCTTTTTGATAAAAGTCTTTTAACAAATCTCTTTTAATTTCCAGTAACCTTTGCCATTGAGAATCTAATAAGTTTTGGGAAACTATTTTCTTACAAAATCCTTCTACATCGTATTGGGGATTTTCACCAATTTGCTCATAAAAAGCAATTACAGCCTTTTTAATTACTTCTTTATTGTAATAGGAAAACAGCGGTTTCCATTTTTTAAAATTATTTTCCTGTTCCAGCAAGTCGTTAAACACCCTATTTTTGATCAATACACTTCCCCTTTGATCTAATAGGGTAAATGTTGGAGGCAGCTGGGCATTAAAGGCAAAGTTCTGAAGGAGTTTATAACAAAAACTATGGAAGGTGGTAATTATACTAAAATCCAATTCTTCCTTTTGTTTTTGCCAAAAACTTAAAGCTACTTCCTTTTCCTTACCTTCTGGCCATTTTGCCACTTCTTCCAACTCTTTGATAATCCTTTTACCTATTCTCGTTTTCATCTCCCTTGCTGCTTTTTCTGTAAAGGTAATTGCCACAATTTCCTTTACCTCTGCTCCAACAGGTTCTTCCTTCCCTGACAGTATTTCTTCTAATTTTTTATTACAAAGGTAAAAAAACCTCTCTGTTAATACCCTAGTTTTACCAGAACCGGCCCCTGCTGAAATCAAAATTTGCCTTTTTTTACTTTCTATTGCCTGTTTTTGTTCAGGGTTAAACTCCATTTTCCCCCTCCTCCTTCAAATCATCGGTTACTCGACAAAGATTTTTATAGATACATGAATCATAGCATTGTATAGGTTTTACGGAATAATCGTAACCTATCCTTTCCCATAATTCTTTTATTTTTTCCTTCAAGTTGTATTCTGTTATTAAAGTTTCCCCATCGACAAAATCCTTTTTTTTCATCCTTTTAGTTAAACTAAACTTTCCTTCATCATATAACTCAGCTTTCCAAAATCCTTTATTCAAATTATCCAACTCTTTTATTGAAATATAGCCTGCACCATAGGGTATAAGTTTATCGGACAACTCCCCATATTCCCCATCCTTAATTTTTTGTTCTAAGATATAGATATAGAGGGGGATTTGTAGCTTTAGACCTTGAAAAATTTCTTCATCTTTCAAAGAGGCTCTACCGGTTTTATAATCATAGATAGCAAAACCTTTTTCATCTATATCAATCCTATCTATTTTACCTGACAAGTTGATTATTTCCCCATCTTCTAATTGGAAAGGAAATTCCACCTCTTCC
Organism: uncultured Eubacteriales bacterium; assembly: GCA_964474005.1. Lineage (GTDB taxonomy): Bacteria > Bacillota > Proteinivoracia > Proteinivoracales > Proteinivoracaceae > Alkalicella. The sequence goes on along the minus strand of CAYYRM010000068.1, from coordinate 1,183 downwards.
TCAAACTTAAAAACTCTCATCTGGTTATTTTTAGGTTCTTCAAAGAATAAATTTCTTTCCCATTTCCACCAATCTTTCAGTAGTTTTGTCCACTTATCTTTTTCCAGTTCTAAATAATAGGCTGGAATATCTCCATGTTCTTTCTCTACTTCTAGCCAATATTTTTCAAAGATATTAAATAATATCTCTTCTCCCCTATCCTTTTTATCGACATCTAAGGTTGAAAAAGGTTTATCTAACACACCTAAGGCCCGGTAAAATTCTTCAATTATTTTGTAGAACATAGTTCCTGTCATTAAAGGGCTAATACTCTCTTTTTTGGCCAGTGGCTCTTTAACTTTCAACAACCGTTCCATTCCATATTTAAAAGGACATTGGCTGTATTGTTCTAATGCCGTTACAGCTATTTTTTTATCCCTTTCACCGGTTAAATCCCCCTCTAAAAATTCATCACCCTTTAATAGGTATTCCAGATGCTTTTGGATATTAAGATATTCTAAAGGGGCATTTTCTACATTTTTACCTAACCCCAACATAAAAGCACCTTGTTCTAAACTTTGTTCTTTAAATAGTACCCCCTCCCTTTTATATCTGTCCTCTCCAGTAAGTCTTATAATATTACTACATTCTTTACAATACTGTTCAATAAATGGGGAAGGTTGTAATTCATTTTCTGGATCAAAGCCACAGACATAGGAAAAATTGAGATTATCTACTAAATAAAACAATTGTATAAAACTTCCCTTATCCTTTTTCTTTAAAGTATTTCTAGTGGGAGCACCGTAGATCGGCTCAATATCCATTAAATCCTTTTCATTTAAATAGCCTGCTAATTGATAATTACGGGGGAATACCCCTTCATTCATCCCCATTACATAGAGGGTATCTCCAGGGAATAATGGAACTTCCCTGAAATTGTAAACCTGTATCCCTTTAGCGGGGGTTCTTTCTAAATAAATATTTTTATCTCTGAAAAGCTCCCTTAACCAAGGAATAAAAATATTTAAATTTATTACCAAGTTTTCTAACCCTTTACTTTTTAACATTTCCCCTTTTTCCTTTAGGGTATTTACAATAGTTTGGAAGGCCAACCATTCAAATCTGATCTTTTGTAAAACTCTGGTATCTGTTTCCCTTTTAAACCTTTCTCTCCAATGGCTAACTAAGTTTAATTCTTCTAAAT
>CAYYRM010000067.1:0-12093 GCA_964474005.1 uncultured Eubacteriales bacterium | reverse complement strand
CCTTGTTGCAATTCTCTTTATCCAGCTCAGCTATTGCCAACTTTACATTTTTAATGGCACCATTGTACAGCATAAGTACTAGTTCACCAGGTGAAGCAGTATTAATTTGAGTATTTTTATACTGTTGATATGGGTTGTTTAACACTATTAATCCCCCCGGACTTTAATATTATTACTATCTCTGATACATATTTCCCATCTGAGCCAGTTGAGAATTTAACCACATACTTTGGTTTTGCATAGATGAAAGCATTTGCTCCATGGCGCTAAATTGTTTGTATAGTCTTGCTTCTCTTTTTTCTAAGCGGAATTCATAATTATCTATCTGTCTATCAATGCTTTTAATTTGCCCACTTAGTGATTCTAGTCTTGTGGAAATTACACTGCTACTACTGGTTCCGTAAGTATACATCATCCGCTGAATCTTAGCAGCAAAACCGTCATTTGCACTCATGGAATCCATCCCACTTCTAGAGGTAAGAGGGTTTTCACTATGATTGAATAATTTTAGTACATCGTCAAAGTTGTCTTCCAATGCTTCTTGAAGTTTAGCATCATTAATTGTAAGGTTACCTGCTCTATCAGAATCAATACCTATTTGCTTTAATATGCTAAACTCATTTGAATTACCTGCTGTTTCACCCATTGCTCTTCTAATTTGTGCAATCATTCGATTTACTGTGGTATCCCCTTGAAGTCTTCCTTTGTGAGAAGTAGGAGTACCTTCTACCCTAGATGTAGTGTCATTCAAAAAAGTCATAGTTGCATTGTACTGTTTAACAAACTCTTCAATTTCTTTTTTAACACCTTCTAGATTTTTATCCACTCTTATGGAAATGACTTCATCTGCAACAGTGGCTTGACGTAAGGTTACTGTTACACCCTCTACATTAATTCTATTGGTATCCGATTGAAATTCTTGCCCATCCACTTTATAAATAGCTTGTTGAGTGGTGTTACCGTCTTCATCAAACTCTGCTAGTTGAATAATCTCTAAACGATATGTCCCTACATTGGCATTTCCTTCTATCCTAGCAGATATTTTATTGGTGTCACCAAACTCCACCTTATTTGTTGCTACTTTAGTTAAGTTTTGAGTTTTAGTTAACAGACTATTTAATCGTGTGTTAATCTCTTGAAATGTTGATTGTCTATTTTTTATTTGAGTCTGACGTTGTGTCATCAGTCTAACAGGTTGTCTTTCTATGGACATTAGCTGTTCAACTATAGTTTGTGTGTCCATACCTGATACTAATCCACCTAATCTCATTTCTTCACCCCCAAATTATATATATTGATCTATTACAAGTCCCACCGCTTCTTTAATTTTTGCCACCATTTCTAACACCTGTTCTGGTGGCACTTCACGGATTACTTCATCAGTCTCTTTATCTAAAACTTTTATTCCAATGCGATTGGATTCCTCATGGTAGTTGTATTGAAGCTTAAAATTACTTACTTGCAAGGTTTTATTTACTTCGTCTAACATCTTTTGTAGCTGATCTATCTTAATTCTGTAAACTGCATTATCATTATTACCTTCATCACCTTTTTGAAAGTTTTGCTGTTTATTAACATCTTGTTCTTTGATTTGATTAGTGATGGGTTTTATTTTAACACTGCTATTTAACCCTTCTATTTTCATGCTTTTCACCAACCCTCAACAAAATATAGGAAGATATAAAGCCGACCGGATATCCGGCCGGCTTTATTATAAATAATATTAGCCTAATAATTGAAGAACTGATTGTGGCTTCATGTTAGCTTGAGCCATCATAGCAGTACCAGCTTGCATCATGATTTGGTTTCTAGTCATGGTTGCCATTTCAGCAGCCATGTCAGCGTCTCTTACACGGCTTTCAGCAGCTGTCATGTTTTCGATAGATACACCTAAACTTGCGATGGTGTGCTCTAATCTGTTTTGAACAGCACCAAGCTCAGCACGAGCATTTGAAATTGCATCGATAGCAGTGTCAAGGGTAGTTATGCTAGCATCGTCAGAAATATGATTGATTGTTGGAGCAGTTAAAGTTGGAAGGTTAACAGTTAAAGTATCTCCTACGTTAGCACCAAGTTGGAAAGAAATTGTTCCACCGTTAACAAGCTCAGTATCGTTGAACTTAGCTCTTACACCAATAGCAGTAATTTCTTCTAATAACTGATCTACTTCTTCTTGGATATATGCTACTTCGTCAGTACCGTTAGTACCGTTAGTTGCTTGAACAGCAAGCTCTCTCATTCTTTGAAGCATTGAGTGAACTTCGTTTAAAGAACCTTCAGCAGTTTGGATTAAAGATACGCCATCAAGAGCGTTCTTTTGAGCCATTTTAAGACCTCTGATTTGGCCTCTCATTTTTTCAGAGATAGCAAGACCAGCAGCATCATCAGCAGCACGGTTTACTCTTAAACCAGAAGAAAGTCTTTCTAAAGATTTGTTCATCGCCATATCAGTGTTGAATAGGTTACGATGTGCATTAACAGCAGAAACGTTTTGATTAATTCTCATTGTAAATTCCTCCTTGAATTTTTATTCGGCTTCCTTGCCTAATTTTTTTAGGAAAATCTTAGCGGCCGCTTTATGATTTTCTTTATGTTATTTATATCGACAGTTTCATGCAATATTTAAATGCTGTTTTGGTTCATTTTACGCATTTGCATTGAATTATGTCGATTATACTTGTTTTTTCATGCCTATTTCAATGTTTTTCTTGATTTTAAAGAATTTATTAAATCACTTAAATTGTTACCTGTCTTAATTACAGCCTTATTGTCATTACTCACTTCCAGATATATCTCTTCTCTGATTATGTTTACACTTTTAGGTGCCTCTATTCCTATTTTAATTGAATCTCCATCCATATCTAAAATCTTCACCACAATTTTTTCATCTATCCTTAGGGATTGGCCTTTTTTCCTTGTTAATATAAGCATTTCTATTCCTCCCTTTTGATTTCAGGATTATATAGACTGTATTTCATTGAAAGATTTTCATCAGTAAGAATTAACTGCTTTCCTTTTTTGCTTTTCAGATCGATTAAAATGGGCGCCCTAAGGTTAGTTGTGGCTTGGGTAAAATCCTCTGGCAAGTTTACAGTTGTGAAAACTTCCGTTTGCTCCAAATTAAATTTATTTTTAACCAATTCTCTATCTATGGAATATTGGGTTATCAGGGATGGTTTTGTAAGTAATAGTGCAATTTCCTCATCCTTAACTGCCTGTAACCAATAGAATAAACCATTACTTCCGGGTTGTTCAAAAATAATAAACTCATTTAAATTATTTAAACCTGGTAATCCATCTTTAAAAACTATAACTTTACTATTGTCAAACTCTATTTCTCCAAAACGTAGGGTTTTTATTTTCATCTAGTTTCCTCCTTTATATCAAAAAGGGAATACTTAAAGTATTCCCCTATCTTAAAAAGTCTAATAAAGTGGGCTGAATGATTCTCCCTGTAACATTGAGGGCTGCATGGTGTAAGCCTTCTATGTTTTTCAAGTTCATGATGGCTTCAAACATGTCCACATCTTCTACTTGGGTTTGAAGGGTAATTAAGCTTACATCTGCAGCAATCATTCGCTCTTCCACAAGGTCTAATTGATTCATCCTAGCACCAACTTCTGCACGATGTAATAATAATCTATCAAATGCCCAATCTAATTTTGCAGCTCCATCAACAATTTCTGCCCTGTTGTCATTTAATAAGCCATCCCTAAGGACAATAAGGGCTTGGAATAAACCATCATCACCATTTTGATTGCCACCTAAAAATACTTCTTCACCCCTAAGTCCGCCATTCATTATCTGACCAGGCCCAATTTCAAAGTTACGATTATCATTGTTGGCATGGAATGTAACAGATGTTATAAGACCATTGGCATCATATTGTGCTTCAAATGGTTTATTGGTGCTAGTTCCTGAGAAAACGAACCTATTGGCAAATGTAGAGTTACTGCTTATTAACATCTGATTTATTATTCCATCAATCTCCATAGCCATCATGTCACGTTGTTCGGGGCCATAGGTATCATTTCTTGCTTGAACAGATAACTCCCTAGCCCTATGAACACTGTCACCAATTGTTCCTAACATGTCATCAGAATAAGACATCAATGATCTAGCAGTATCCACATTGCGGCGGTATTGCTCGATTTCCCTAAGTTCTGTTCTTATCCTCAGGGCCCTGACCACATCCCCTGGATCGTCAGATGCCTTGCTGATTCTTTTTCCTGTGCTTAGTTGTTGGGAAACTTTATCTAGTCTGGCATAGTTTTTAGATAGATTTCCTAACATATTTTTTATCATTAAATTACTTGTTACTCTCATCTACTCCACCCCTATCTTCCCACTATACCCAAACGGGATACTATTGTTTCAATCATTTCATCAATGGCTGTTGTTAGTCTTGCAGCTGCATTGTAGCTGTGTTGATATTGAACCATTTTTGTCATTTCCTCATCGATGGATACTCCGCGGATGGATTCTTGGCGGATTTCGAATTGGTATGCTAGTATTTCTTGATTTTCTACGTATTGATTGGTTTCATTGGCTTCTATACCAAGTTCTGCTATAAATGCTCTATAGTACTGGTCGAAGTTTACTGCTTTTCCATCAAAGGATAGTACTTCAGCATGGCGCACTTTAGCAAATTCCAATGCATTACTTCCATCACCGAATTTATCTGGCTCCGATGCCGCAGCTATGTTGTTTAGATTGCTTATAATGTCTGGGTTTACCTGTAGACTGCTGATGATATTTTCAGCAGTGGTATCATATAGGAAAAATGGTGTTCCTGTTACGTTATTTGTACCGTATCCTTGCATATGAACTGCATTTAACTCATCTACATAGGTTTTTACATAGTTATTTAAGTAACCCCTGTACTTTTCGATACTGTCTTGGGCTTGGAATACCCCTTTAAGCTTACCGTGTCCATCCATGATGGCACCACGGGTTTGGGTGTTATCTAAGATGACAGCTGTTACATTACCAGCATCGTCGTATTGTACTATATCTAAGCCAGCATCATTTAATCTGAATCTAGGGGTGGGTTCATGTTCCGTTGTGTAATTTACCAGTTCGATACCTTGGAAAGATATCTTTAAGTCACCATTTCCCCTATCTGTCATTTCAATGGGGATAATCTCAGTTAATCTGTCAAGTAGTAAATCCCTTTGATCCATTAGGTCGTTTGGCATATCACCCATGGCCCTAACCCTTACGATCCTTTGGTTTACATCACGGATTTGATCCAGAAGGGAGTTTATTTCAAATACTGAGCCCTTTTGAATTTCATCAAAGTCTTTATGTACTTGGGTTAACTGCCTGTCCATGGTTTTGAAGCTGTCCACCATGGTTATACCCGTTTGTCTTACCAGTGCCCTTGAGGAAAGTTCTGTGGGCTCCACTGCCAATTGTTGTAGTGCTGACCAGAAATCATCGATGGCCATTCTTAAGCTGCTATTTGATGGCTCATTGAAGATGGCTTCGATTTGGGTCATACCTGATTGCTTCATTTTCCATTGGGATAATAGGCTGTTTTCCAGCCTCCACTGGTTTGATACATAGCGGTCAAATTGACGCTCAATGGACTTAATGGATACCCCTGTACCAATTTGTCCAGCTTTCATTGGACGGATGTTAGATGGAGATGTATAGGGTCCTGTGGCAGTCATTATAACTTCTTGGCGAGAGTATCCCGGTGAGTTTGCATTTGCTATATTGTGTCCCACAACACTCATGGCAGTGTGTTGGGTTTGTAATGCTCTTTTGGCTAATTCTAGGGTTGAAAAAGTTGATCTCATATTATCACTCCACTCCTCAAATTCTGATTATGTCTTAATGTCAAAAATCTTGCCCTCTTTTTTAGGTACGTTTAGATTTCCCTGTCCTGAAGGTTTGACATATGTTCTTTCCGTTTCCCCTGCCATCACATTCACTGAGAACTGTACCAGTTTCAGGGCTTGATCTAAAAGTTTTTGGTTTACACTGTTAATTTCTGATAGTTGGTTGATGATTTTTCTAAGCTCCAGTGTAATTTTTTCAAGCTCCTCTTTGGTTTTGGGATTTGCTATGGTTTTTAGATTATCCCAATAAAGGTCCTCAGATGGAATGTTTAGGGTTCTTGCCAGATTCTCTTGGATTTCCAATCTTTGTACTTCTAATCCACCTATGGTTTTTATCAATGTTTCTTCAGCCTTAACCACAAGGTTCAACTCGTCCATGTTTGCAGTTACCAATGAGCTTCTTTTTTGTTCGCTGAATTTAAGTAACTGCTTGTATTCTTGAAGCTGCTCCTTCAAATTGTCTAGCATTTTTCTGAAATATAGTTCTTCCAAGTCTATTCCCCCTTAATGCTTAGTTCTTTGAAAGCATTTTTTGAGCGATTAATATGGGATCAATTGTATAGGTTCCTTGTTCTAATTGTTCCTTAATATGTTGAATTTTATCATTTCTTAAATCAGGTGCTTGGGATAAAGCCTTAGATGCCACAGATATATCCTTAGCCCTTTGAGAAATTTGAAATTTATCCAATTGACCATTGCCTGTTACATTTTTTTCTTTATTATTTTCCTTTGGGTTTACGTTATATGCTTTAACTATACCAGCTATATTATTTATCTTCATGGAAATCCCCCCTTAAGAGTCTTTTGTTCATATATCTTATATATCGACATATTTTTGTTTTTCTTAAGTATTAAATAAAGCATTTTAGAAATAAATTTCTAAAATGCTTTAGAGGTGTATTTGTTATCTCTTTTTATTAACCCTATCCCGCATGAAGTGGAATGAACCATCCCCTGTGGAACCAGTGTTACGATGGTAGCCTTTGAAGCCAGTTTTATTTAACTCTTTTTCAAGCTTTGCTTTACAAGGGTCGCAAAATCTCCCTGAAGGTATTCCTGTGCCACAGGTGTCACAGTGAAGCACAGGGATCCCAGATAAGTTAACTAGCCTATCTTCCCTTAAGAACTTCATGATAGTTTCCACGGGTATCCCCGTTTCCTCAGATACTGTTTGTACATCCACTTTAGGATTCTCATAGATATAATCCCTTACTGTCTCGTAATCAGAATCTTCCTTTTGGGCACATGCTGGGCATATGTCACGGCGTACTCGGTTAAATATTTTCCCACATCTTGGGCAGTTTCTTACATCCATTTTGTACTCCTCCTTTAATTAATTTGCTAATACTGCTATATTTATATGTTTGCATTTTGTTTTTTTAAGGGCCTTTGTTGCATGGTGTAGGGTATAACCTGTGGTGTAAATATCGTCAAGCAATAAGATACTCTTGCCTTCTAAATTTAAATTTGGTAAGATTAGAAACTCTTCTTCCCAGTTTTCTTTGCGTTGTTGTAGTGAAAGGGTATGTTGAGGTAGGCGTTTTCCTTGCTTTTTAAGGGTGGGAATTACTTTTACGCCTAGGAGCTTACCAAGTTCTTTAGCCAATAGTTGGCTTTGGTCAAAGCCTCTTTCTTTTAAGGTTTTAGTTGTGGCTGGAACATATGTTATTGTGTCGATTTCATTTTGGGTGTCATCAAGCCGTTCTTTTAGTTTTTTTGCCAAGCCTTTTCCTAGATATTTATGATTATTGAACTTAAATTTATGTATTACTTCTTTCCATTCACCCATGTACCTAGCCACTGCCACTATCCCATCCAATTTCACACCATTACAAGCAGGGCCATGATAGAAACGGCCACAGTTTTGGCATGTGGTTTCACCTTTATAGTAGGATATGTTTTTTTCACAGTCACTGCATAGGGATATTTGGCTTTGGGTTTCCTCACCACAGATGATACATTTTGTTATGTCGGGGAATATAAATGCCATAACCTTATCAAGCATCTTTCCACAACCTTCACAATGGTTTTTGTATTAATTCGCTATAAATAGACTTAATTCCTGCTTATTAGAAAAAATACGTCCATAGGAAATAGGTACTAGTTGGGTAGTGGGTGGTGGGTGGTGGGTTTTGGGATTGTAGGGAATATTGATAGCACAGTAAAATCTAATTAATATTTTAAGGATTAGGCACGGATTTATATGATATAAGAAAAGGACCAGTGCCATGATACTGGTCCCTTTTCTTGCTTTTCACTACTGGTGTTTATTCATTAAACAGCTCCGCCAAGGTTACCATGGTGTAACCTTCATCGGTTAGCCATTTGAGAATTTCAGGTAGCGCTTTTACTGTTAATTGTTTACCTTCATGAAAAAGAATTATACTGCCTGGTTTTGTTCTTTCCATTACCACATTGACAATCTGTTTGTGATTGGTGGCTGCCCAATCCCTTGTGTCCACATTCCAGTACATAACCTTATACCCTAATTGATAAGCTACTTCCAGTGTTTGCCTGTTGTAATCACCGTAAGGAGGTCTAAAGTATTTGTGGCTCATGAATGACCCCAACAAATCCTCAGTCATTTTTATTTGTCTCACAGCCTCACTGCTACCTAGCCTAGAAAACTGTGGGTGTGAGTAAGAGTGGTTTGCAATCTGATGACCCCTATTGAACATCTCTTTAACCAAGTGCTCTGAGCCCTTTACCCTTTGTCCTAATAAAAAGAATGTTGCCTTAGAATTGTACTCATCTAAAATATCCAGTATTGATTTCAATGTGGATGGATCAGGGCCATCGTCAAAGGTTATGGCAACTCTCTTTTTACTGGTATCACCAGAGTAAATGATTTTTGCTGCTGGTTTTTGTGGTTTAGGTGGATCCTTTGGGGTATTTGATTCTTGAGGTTTTTGTGGCTTTTCAGGTTTTGTTGGTTTTTCAGGTTTAGCAGGTGGAGGGTCTGGGATATCCTCCATTTCATCGGTCTTAAATTCAGCCAAAACTAGGTCGTCACCTATAACATATCCATTCATTACAGGCAGTTGAACTGGCTCATGGGGTACTGGCCTGGGTTTTGGCTCTGGCATAGCAATCACCTCCGTTGAAGTTACTGCCCCTAATAATATACAGATCAATAGTATATTCAGAACAATATACACTCCATAGAATAAGGTGTAATCTCTTTCCAACTAAAATCACCCCTTTACTCCCATATTTCAAAATATGAAAGTCAAAGGGGTTTAGAACCTACTGGCCCATAATTTTTCTAATTATATCTAGTTTTGCGCTTTTATATAGTTCATTTCCCACTTCTTTTATATAGGGGTTTACATAAACCGATTGCCACTCCCTGTAAATTAATCTTGCGTAGACTAAATGTACTTGAACAGTGCCTATACTTTGATGACAAGTTATTTTTCTTCCACAGGTCAGTTCAAGTACTGTGTCCCCCTCCTTGGGTATTGCGTTAGCAATATCAAAGTAGTTTATATAACCTGTGGCACTGTCTTTGGATACCTTTGGCTTTCGAAGCCTTAAGGGTACCAGTAAAATCTTAGGTGTTAAGGGTAGGGGAAGGGTATTTTTGGCAGCCAATCTGTGGCTACAAAATTTCCTTAGTGAGCCAAGATCCACTGCCAAAAACCCAGCTAAATCCTTTAATATTGTTTTTGCGTCCCTATTATCGATAATGGTTTCACCATTATTCAGATAAACTTCACAGGCTTTACCCGTATCCTTTAAATAAATTGGTCTTACTGCTGTTAACTTGTCTGTTATCTTTTCCCACTGTATTTTTTCCATATTTCCCCTCCTCTCACCTTTATTTTAACCGAACATATGTTCTATGTCAAATGTTTATTATGTTATTTTAATGATGCAATGGATTCTGCCAGCTTGTAAATACTTGTGGTAAGCTGCTCTAACTTGTTTTCCATCCTCACCAGCAAAAAAACTGCCACGGCAATGGGAAATCCAAAGTTAGCCACAGCATGTACAATGGGCTCCATGTCCCTACCTCCTTTCAAAATAAATTTAGGCGGGGTTTCCCCCGCCCATAAACTATATGATGCTAGTCACTTGCCTAGCAACTAATCTTGCTGCAACAATTTCCTTGAGATCTCCACCTGTGGATGTAAAGACATTCTTTTCTATAATGTCTTCCATCACTTGCTGTACAGCCTCTGAGTCAATGGGCTCAATGGGATCTGCCACAGACAGTGTCACTGTCCTACCTTCTAGGTTTCTAAAAACCATTTGTAAAGTGGTTGTTGGCATGATATAACCTTCTTTCTATTTTTTTACCTTCTAAGCTTAGACAAGCTTATTTTCATCCACCCTAATTACATCAAGCAATGGATAGATTTGCAGTGAGGCCATGGCCTCTGCCACAGCCTTAACATCCTCATTGGATGCATCTGGCTTGATACGGTTATAGCTGCGATTTGCTATAACGCTTTCCCCTTCGTCGTTTACATCTGTCTCTAACCTTAGGATTAACCTTGAGTATTGAAGGATTGCTTCCACTGGCATATTTATCACCTCCTTTCACACTACATAATGCAAAGGATGTGATTTATTACCACACTTTGTGGAGATATTTTTTTAGTTGCCTAAGTCCCCTCTGGTGATATTTAGCGACGGTGGAATAGTGGATCCCTAAAATCACAGCTATCTCTGACATGGATAGATCATAAAAATATTTCATAACTATGACCTTGTATTGCATTTCCGATAAACCTTTTACACCTTTTCTAATATCCATTGCCATTTCGCCCTTTAAAACATTTATTTCTAGGCTGTCCATTGTAATATACATATCCTCCACTGGCACTGGAATTTTACATTCTTTACGTTTTGCCTCCTTCACCACACCCCGTATTCTGCTCATGAGAAAATTGTTTAAGGGTACACCTACATTTGGGTCATAGATTTCTAGGGATAGAATAATTTTTTCCAGACAATCTTGGTAAACATCCTCACGATCCTGAAATGCTATCCCATACCTATTGATGAAATAATGGATACCCCTTTCCACTCCTTTAATGATTTGCTCTCTTTCCATTGATGGCTCCTCACCATCGACCGGTCGATAACTTTTTCCTAGGTAACTTTATTATCTAGGTTTTCATTTAATAAATCTAAGTTGGAAAGGGGCTTTTTAAATGGTAAAAATCCCAAAGTCATACGTAAAATTATAAAAGCTGACAATGCAATTTAATGTTTTTATTAAGAATTGTAGATAATACTAGAAATCATCTGGGTCCTGCCAAGGCTAAAGCCTTGCCTACCATAGAATGGGTGTGGGTAGGCATAAAAAAAGCTTCTCATTGGTAACACATGAGAAGCTGGGTTTTGATTTTATTAGGCTGGGCCATTGAAGTAACGAAGAAGATGATGGGTTTTCAGCCTTTGCCACAGTTGGGTAGACTGCTCAAAAGCCTTCAGATTCAAGGCGCGAAATGGCCCAGCCCCCGGAGTGTATATATAATAGCAGACAAAGTCTGCTTTCGCTAGGGAACCCTAGGTTCCCTTCGACGGCTAACGCCTGAGCACCCTCCTAAAACGGCAGGGGTATCCCCTACAACCCCAAACAAAGTAAGTATAGTAACTTATGGTTCCTATACTTACTTTGTTTCCATGAGGAGGCTGGGCCTTTGAAGTAACGAAGAAGATGATGGCTTTTCAGCAGTCTACTATTTGGTGTTATAAAGAGTAACCCTATTCTTCCCCCTCTCCTTAGCACCAACATACATTATCCTATCTGCTTTTCGCATTAGGTCTAAGTGGTCATCGGCATCGGTGGGGTATTCTGCAATCCCTGCACTGAATGTTAGGTATTCTTGAACCCCTTCACAGTTAAATGGATGGTTACTTACATTTTCAAGGATTCTTTGCCCAATTGTATAGGCTAGGTTTTTTTGAGTGCTTGGGAATATTACCACAAATTCGTCACCGCCATAGCGGAATAATACATCGTATTTACGTATGGATTTCCTTAGAACTTGGGCTAAATCTATTAATACCCTATTACCAGTTGTGTGTCCATACTTATCATTTACACCTTTAAAATCATCTAAATCTATTACCATAAGACTAACATGTCCACCTTCTAAAGCTGCATTTTCCACCTCTTGGTGAACCCTCTGTTGGAAGTATCTGTAGTTATACACCTTTGTGAGTTCGTCCATTATAGCCATGTTTTCAACCTCTTTAAAGGCTTTGGCATTGTCTATGGCAACGGCTGCTT
>CAYYRM010000066.1:0-12180 GCA_964474005.1 uncultured Eubacteriales bacterium | reverse complement strand
GTAGCACAAGGGTTTCAGGCCTATTTATTTATTTTTCACTGAAAAAGTCAAGTTACAAGTTTATTATATTACGATAATCGAATAATTACAATAGTTTTATGAAAAGAATTATTTCACGTAAATATCACGATATTTCTGCCAAGCAATAGTTACCCTCAATACGTAATTTTTGGTCTCTAAAAAGGGTATATTTTCAGCGTCTTCCAATGTGCCATCCCAGATAGATTCTTCCAGCCAACGCTGCACGTTTCTTCTTCCAGCATTATAAGAGGCTATGGCCAAAGTTTCATCACCAAATTGGTTAAGTAGCTGGTTTATATACCAAGTACCCATCATTATATTTAACTCAGGGTCAAAAACCTCATTTTCTGTTAATGTAAAATTATTTTGGGTAGCTATCCAATTGGCTGTTTCTGGCATTAGTTGCATAAGTCCAGAAGCACCCCTTGATGACACAGCTTCAGGGTCAAATCTGCTTTCTATCTTCATTATGGCTAGAACTAAATAAGGGTCTAAATTGTATTTATCACTGTTTTCCCAGACGTAGTCCCTATATTGTAATGGATAAACCTTGTACCAAATCAGTTGATTTTGAAATAAATATGCAATAGCTAAAGTCAATAATGTCAAAGTTATTACAATTTTGTATTTCATCTTCAATGTTTTACACCTCATTTATTTTTATAAACCAGTTCCTCCCAAAGCTTTGTTACTTGTTCCCTTGTATGACGCCTGGTGCTGGTATTATCTATAACAGCAGTGGCATATTTTAATCTTTCTTGCTGAGATATTTGAGCTTTAAGTCTATTTTCAGCTTGTTCAAAGTTAAATTTGTCCCTTTTCATAAGTCTACTTATTTGTGTATCCTTATCCACATTCACTACCCAAATTTCATCAACTAAGTGATGTAAATTAGTCTCGATCAAAAGTGGTGCATCTAAAACCACCGCATCCAGTTTGCCCTCTTCTTCAAGCTGAACAATCTTGCCTTTGATTCTTTCTATTACAAATGGATGTACTATACTATTTAATTTCCCCAATTTTACAGAATCCCCAAATACCATATTTCCAAGCTTTCGTCTATCTATGGAATTGTCTTCTTTTAGTATGGCACTTCCGAATTCTTCTACAAGCATTTGCCATGCCTTGGTATTAGGTTTCAAGGTTGCTTTGGCTTCAATGTCCGCATCTATGATCCTTGCTCCCAACCTTTTTAAAATCTTTGATATGGTACTTTTCCCACTGGCTATGCCACCAGTTAAACCAATTTTAATCACATTAGCAACCTCCAATCCCTTTAAATATTAATATTAGCTTAAATATATTATATTCGTCAAAGGTTATTTTTTTCCTCTATATTTCTTACTATATATTATTTACCCTAAATTACAATAAATCAGAGGAATTACCCCCTGATTTACTTAAGGATATTAGTTAAAAAAAATTATATATCCCCAAAAGAAAGAAAATAAGCCCAGGCATTAGGACTAAAAAGCCTTGCCAAGGCATTTTATTTAATCCGTTGCCCAATTGAATACCCAAGCTTAAAAGAATCATTTTAAAAAAACCAACTAACACAGCGGTAAAAAGTGGGTTAATACCAGCTAAAGCAGCCCCAAATCCAGCACCAAAAGCATCCATGGCTAAGGCTACCCCTAGGAAAAAAACTTCAATGCCAGATATATTTCCTGATTTATCAAAGTCCGCATCCATTGGCTGTTTAAGTAAAATAAACAGCTTTTGAATAAAATTTTTATTAAGGAATTCCTCAGGGATTTCATTATTGTTAATCAGACTTTTAAATCCCTGTCGAAATATATAAATCCCCATTATACATAAGAGAATGGATCCTAAATTGACTGCGATGGCTTGGGGTAATAACTTGGCAATGAAGGTCCCCCCTAACAGGGAAATGTATATAGATAAAGCGGAAGCAAAGCTTATAACTAATCTTGGTAAAAACTTTATTGTCACTTTATTTAGACCGTAAGCGAACCCAGCTCCAAATCCGTCCAAAGATACTGCAACGGCTAAAAAAATAATCGCCCATATTTCCATAATATCACCACCTCATATACATTAGCTCTAGTTCATATTATGGTATTGGGCAATTTTAGTGATTATTATTTCTGGCAATTTGGGCAATAAACGGTGGTTCTTCCCCCCAGTTTATCTTTTAATAAAGTTTTGTCACAGATTAAACATATATCATTACTTCTCCCATAGACCTTTAATAGATTTTGGAAGCCACCTTTACCTCCGTAGGAATCCTTGTAATCGCTGAAAGTGGTGCCTCTGTTTTCTATTGCCTTTAAAAGGATATCTTTTATGGCTATAACAAGTTTTTCCAATTCATCGTCAGTTAGGGTATTTATTGGTCTTTGGGGCAATATACCTGCTAAAAAAAGGCACTCATCGGCATAAATATTACCTAAACCTGCAATTACCCTTTGGTCAAGTATAAAGTTTTTTATGGGTCTGAAACCTTTTATTTTTCCTTTTAAATATTTCAAATCAAAGCTTTCAGATAAAGGCTCTACACCCAAAGACCAATAACCCTTCTCGTGATGCAAGTAATCCTCATCCAATAAGGAAATAGTGCCAAATTTTCTAATATCATTAAAATAAAGGGTTCCTCTTTCTAATACCCATTTTACCCTAAGATGATTTAATTCCATAGGTTCTAAACTAAACAGTAGTTGCCCTGTCATCCTAAGATGGATTATTAAATGTTGGGAATTATCTAAGATTATCTCAATATACTTTCCCCGTCTTTTGACATTTAGGATTTTTGTTGTTAATTGACTTTTAATAAATTGGGCAATACTACCAGGATGTTTTATGGTGTTATCATTGAACACCTCCACATCAAGTATACTATTATTTAATAAATTCTGTTGCAATCCTAAAACTATGGTTTCTACCTCAGGTAACTCAGGCATCTATTTCAACTCCATCCAGTTTTCACCGTAATTATAATCCACCAACAAAGGCACATTTAACTCTACGGTTTTTTCCATTATCTCTTTTAATATCTCAATACTTTGGTTTATTTCCTTTTCATCAACTAAGAAAACCAGTTCATCATGAACCTGAAGTATTAGCTTAATATTTGATTGCTTTTTATGAAAATCAACCATGGCTTTTTTTATTATGTCAGCAGCTGTGCCTTGGATAGGTGTGTTGACAGCAGTTCTTTCAGCAAAAGACCTTCTGTTAAAGTTTGAGCTATTTATTTCAGGTATATACCTTCTACGATTAAACATTGTCTCTACATATCCCTTTTCCTTACAAAGGAGAATGGTTTTATCAATAAACTCCTTTACTCCCTGGTATTTAGCAAAATATTTTTCTATATATTCCTTCGCTTCTTTTCTGGGGATACCCAAGCTTTGAGAAAGTCCAAAATCACTCATGCCATAAACTATTCCAAAATTCACCGCTTTAGCATGTCTCCTTTGCTGGGATGTGACATGAGAAAGCTCCACTCCGAAAACCTCAGCTGCCGTTCTAGTGTGAATATCTTGGCCCTTTAAGAAACCATCAACTAGATTTTCATCCCCTGACATATGTGCCAAGATTCTAAGCTCGATTTGAGAATAATCCAAAGAAAGAAGAACTTTCCCTTTAGGTGCAATGAAGCATTTGCGAATTTTTTTCCCTTCGTCTAAACGAATGGGAATGTTCTGAAGGTTCGGCTCAGTGCTTGACAGTCTACCAGTTGCTGTAATAGTTTGATTAAAGGTAGTATGAATTTTTCCATCTTCTTTTATTATAGCTTTTAAGCCATCAGCATAAGTGGATTTTAACTTAGCCAATGTCCGGTAATTTAACAAATGATCTATTATTGGGTGTTCACCTTGAAGCTGTTCCAACACACTGACATCTGTGGAGTAACCGGTCTTGGTCTTTTTAAGTGCAGGTAAATTTAACTCTTCAAATAATACTACACCTAGCTGTTTGGGAGAATTGATATTAAATTTTTCTTTTGTATGCGACCATATTTGTTTTTCCAGATCCTCTAAGCGCTTCTGAAAATCAGTGCTAAGCTCTTCTAAATAAGCTTTATCCACACTTACCCCTTCAGTTTCCATTTTGAATAAAACTTCACTCAAAGGCATCTCCACTTGATAAAGTAGCATATTTGCACCCATTTTATCTATTTGTTCAGACATGGGTTCATAAAGCCTGTATAATGTCCATGCCTTTTGTGTCTTTACCATGTCATTGTCTGTAAAATTAATGCCTAATACATCTTGGGCTAACCCCTCTATGGAATAATTACTTTTATCAGCCTGTATTAGATAAGCTGCTAAAAAAGCATCAAACTTCATTCCATTTATTTTTAGCCCCATGGAATTTGCAAGATGGAGAGAATTCTTGTAGTCAAAACATATCTTATTTATTTTTTCATCTTCTAAAATTGCCTTTATCTTTTCACTATCTTTAGTGTAAAAATTACTATGTTCAGTTGAAAAATATAGGGTTTCGTCACTGATGTATACTGATATAATACTTTCTAACTTCTGATCCAAATATTCTTCTGAATCAATTTTTATTTCTTGGGTATTTGCTTTCTCAGTTTCAATTTTTGGTATTAGGCTATTAAACTCAAGCCTTCTAAAAAAAGGAACAAGTTCAGGACTAAATTTCTTTACCACCAGTTCATTGTAATCAATATCTATTGGAACCTTGGTATTGATGGTGGCCAACTCCCTGCTTATAAAGGCACTATCTTTATCTTCATTGAGATTACTTTTTAACTTCTCTCCCCCAATGGCCTGTAAGTTTTCGTATATTCCCTCTAGGGAATCATATTCTTTCACAAGTTTTATGGCTGTCTTTTCACCTATACCCCTAACCCCTGGGATATTGTCTGATTTATCACCCATCAATGCTTTAATTTCTATTAGTTTATTTGGTTTCACTTCATATGTTTCAAAGACTTTTTCGATATCATACCTTTCAACTTGACTAATACCTTTTCTTGTTAGCAAAACATTTGTATTGTCATCAATCAATTGCAATACATCTTTATCTCCACTGACAACCAAAGTCTTTAACTCTTCATTTGAGTTTAATTTAGAAAAAGTCCCAATTATATCGTCTGCTTCGTAGTTTTCCAGCTCGAAAAACTTTATATTCATATGGCCAAGCATTTCTCTAACCAAAGAAAATTGACCAGATAATTCCACTGGCATCTTAGGTCTGTGTCCTTTGTATTCTTTGTAAGTTTCATGTCTAAAGGTTTTTTTGCCTTTATCCAATGCCACAGCTATGTAATCTGGCTTTTCATCTTCTAAAACCTTTAATAACATTGTGGTAAATCCATATATCCCATTTGTGTACTCACCCTTGGCAGTTTGAAGTAAGGGCAGAGCAAAAAAAGCTCTATATAACAAACTATTACCATCTATAATTATGGCCTTTTTCACATGATCATCTCCTCTTTTAAACTCCTTATTTTTATATTATTCCACAATATTCATATCATAGCAAACAAAAACTTAAGTAAGGATTTAAATAAAAAAGTGACCCGGAGGTCACTTGAATTCGACGTATATTAAGTATCAGTATATAAGTGGATCACTTTTTACTTCTTTTTTTCACCACTTCATACAAAAAAGGTGTAGCTAAAAATCCAGCTGCAGTTAAATAATATATGTTGTAATTGTTTATGGCCTTCTCTAAAGCTCCATTTCCCTTTTGATTAGCCTTAGAAATGTCCGCATCTTCAGGATGATACTCGTCCAAAGCCTTATCTGGGCTTTCTTGGATATTTAAGTTTTCCATACCAAAGTATTGATTCTGTACCAATGGGGTTATTCCGGTTATATTACTTAAAGAAATTATTAACAATATACTGGCTGCAATGGCTGATACTTTAGAAATGAAGGATACTCTTTTTTTAGAAGATAGTAACCCCTCTTTTTTAGCAGCCATCATAATGTTATCCTTTAGTCCTTTAGGTGGGTCAACTAGTTCAACGCTATTAAGCTTATTTTCGAGATATAGGGTATCTTCCCATAATTGTTTACAGTGTTGGCACTGATTTATGTGTACTTGAAATTCATCTTGATCCTTTTGGGACAGATCACCATCTAAAAAACCTTCTAAAAGGTTAAAAAATGTTTTACAATCCACTCTAACCACCACCTTTATATTATTTAGACGTTTACCATTTAAAAAAGTTCCATACTTTTTAATATTTCTGCTAATTTGTTCCTAGCCCTGTTTAATCGAGACTTAATTGTCCCTTCAGGAATTTCCAAGATATCAGATATCTCCTGATATGATAATTCATTAATATAGCGCAGTATTATAATCTCCCTTTGATCCTTTTCCAGCTTGTTTATTGCCCCTACCAACAATTGTTGATCATGGTTTTGCTCAATTATTTCCATTGGGTTCTTTTCTTTACTTTCGTATTCTTGGGTGATAGTTCCATCTTCGGTTTCAAGGGATTTATCCATGGAAATATGGGAATGTCTTGAACGGGTACTTATGTAATCTTTAGAATAGTTTATGGTTATTCTATAAATCCAAGTAGATAACTTACTATTACCCAAAAAAGTATCTATCTTTCTAAAGATCTTAAGGAATACCTCTTGGGTAATATCCATGGCATCCTCTTCATTGCCTGACATACGTAATGCTATATTGTAAATTTCCTTTTGATAGTTTTCAACAAAGGATTCAAATGCCCATTCTTCTTTATTTTTCATACCCTTTATGATTTTTTGTTCAAATAAGGGATCCATCAGTTATCCCTCCCGTATTCTTTAGTTTTAAGTGATGCCCTATATATTACTTTATCCCCATATTTATCTAATATGTTATCAATGGATTTTTGTAAAGTTGCTTCTTTTTCCTTTAAATCTTCATCCTCAAATAAGTCAATTTGATATTGGCAAGTTTCTGAACTGAGATTTGATACCCCTACACCAAGTAAACGAATTTTTCTACCCTCATACTCAGGTTTATTAAATAAATCCATGGCAATTTTGTAGATATCTGATGGTAAACATACGGGGTTAGTTACGGTAATTTGACTTGAATAAGTGTTAAAATTATGGTCCCTAACCTTAATGGAAACTGTCTTACCTTTTATTTTTTGATTCCTCAATCTACGGCTTACCTTATCTGAAAGTTCCAGTAAAATTTTTCTTATTAGATTTGGATCAGATATGTCTTCCATAAATGTCTGTTCATTACTGACAGATTTAACTTCATCAGCCTTTTGTACTTTCCTATAATCCACTCCCCTGGATAAGTTATACAGCTGGGATCCATTTATTCCAAATAGACTTTTTAATTGCTCAAGAGATAATTTTTTTAAATCTTTTATGGTGTTAATACCTAAGGAAGATAACTTATGTTTTTGTTTAGGACCAATGCCCCATATTTTATTAACTGCCAATGGGTCCAAAACTTCAGAAATTTCATCACTATTTATCACTGTAATTCCATTGGGTTTTTTTAAATCAGATGCAAGCTTAGCTAAAAATTTATTGGGAGCAACACCTATGGAGCATGTCAAGTTTGTGATATCATATACTTTTTTCTGTATATCTTTAGCAATTTCTAGAGGTGGACCAAACAATTTTTCACAACCTGAGACATCTAAAAAAGCTTCATCTATGGAAACGGGTTCCACCAATGGTGTATATTGATGAAAAATTGCCATGATTTCTCTACTTACGTTAGAATATTTCTTTCCATTTGGTGTGATAAATATACCCTCAGGGCATCGTCTATATGCCTCTGTCGTTGACATAGCCGATTTTACTCCATACTTTCGAGCAATATAGCAGCATGTGGAAACAACACCCCTTGAATAGTTTTCAGGGTGTCCTCCTATTATAACTGGCTTATCCATTAAATGGGGATTATCTCTTTTTTCAACTTGAGCAAAAAATGCATCCATGTCCACGTGTAAAATAGGAGTGTCCAACTTTAGCCGCCCCCTAACTAATATATGTATCTATTTTAACAAACAACTGTATAAAAACAAATATGTTTTGGTTAGTTTTAATTTTCTAAATATTTATATATAATATTAGTATGGAGTAGGAGAATCAAGATTCTCTGAGTAGGAGCCTTTTAGGCTCTGAGTGGGGTGATTTTCTCACCTGAGTAGGTAACCTTCGGTTACTGAGTAAAGAGCTGTGGTTAGCTTAATATCCTCGTGTGGTTTTTGATTTTAATTTGTGTAATTTAGTGTGGATAAAGACCCTTAATACTAACTACTAAAGGGCTTTAGCACTATTAAAAAACTTAGTAACTAACTTGTATGTATTTTTTTATAAGGGGGTGAATTTTGTGGAGATTAACCATGATGTTTCTGTAACTTGCCCTAAATGTAGTAGTACTGATGTGGAAAAAATTGAGGATGACTATTCTGGTTTTTTTGGTTTTTATTTGCGTGGAAAATTAGACAAAGAGTACAAATGTAAAGAATGTAATCACAGCTGGTAAATACACACACAAAAAAAGCGTTTATATCCATAAACGCTTTTTATTTATTAGGTTTGGTGCCGAAGGCCGGACTCGAACCGGCACGATTTGTGGTCGCTTGATTTTGAGTCAAGTGCGTCTGCCATTCCGCCACTTCGGCACATTTGACAAAGATTATAATATCATATTATATACTGTTTTGTCAATAGGATTTGAATCAAAACTACTTAAATCAAATTTTAACAACTTAATTTTATAAATTAAGGGAAAGTTTATATAAAATTTAAAATTAATACATAGTATTATAGTAAAATTAGTTTATAATAAGTTTATGTTTAATAAAGACTAGAGGGGGATGTTTATATGATAGAAACAGTTATTATATTTTTTTCAATTATAGCATTTATTGTTTTTTGGTACGTTATCCAAAAATACACTGAATCCCCAATTAGATTGGTACTTTTATACGCTCACAAATTTTTATATATATTTGTATGGACCATTCAGATGTTTAATATTACACCTATTCAAAATTCCCTGTTTCTAATAACATACGTGTTCTTCTCAGGTTCTCGCATAAAACAAAGCTTTAGTTATGGGGTAACCCTAGTAAAGGAATATTTACTTTAATTACTCATATAGCCTGTTTAATATCTCCAGTATTTCATCACTTGAGGGTATATAAGGACAACTTAATAATCCATCATCCATTGAGATTCTCTCTGACAATTCAGGGAGATCCTCTTTTTTTATACCTAGTTCTTTAAGGGTCTTGGGACACTTAAGTTTATCTAATAGCTCACCTATTTTTTTCAATCCCTCTTTTGCCATTAACTCCTTAGACATAATGTCACTTTCAGGCAAAAACCTTTTGGCAATTTTGGCGAATTTCTCTAAACGGGAATGTAAATTCAAGTTTAAATATTCAAGCATAACAACACCACTGATATCTCCAAAATCCACACTGTATTTTCCACAAATGGTGTTTGCTGTTGCAGCCACAATCCCAAGCATAGCGTTATTAACGCCGTATGATGCCATTACTCCAGAAAGCTGGATCTTTTCAACTCCCTTAAGATTGGACTCATCCCAAAGGAAACTTTCAATACCCTCTACCATCATTTCAAGGGCACCTAGGGTTATTGAGTCTGTGAAGGGTGTTGATAATGTGGAAATGTAACCCTCTAAAATGGTGGAAAGGGTAGTATTCACAGCTGAAATCTTCTTACAATATGGCAGGGATAGGGCTAAGCTACTATCTAGTATGGCCACTTCTGGAAAGAGTCCTTCACCTGTTAAAATCCTAGTTTTTTCCCTTTCAGGGTCTTTAATAAATGCAAATGGAGTGTTGCAAAAGGTGGATGTTAGAGTTGTGAGGATTGCCACCATATTTAGCTTGGATTTTTCCCTTAGTGTATAGGCACCCCAATCCCATTCATCAAGGTTTTTTGCCTTTAACGCAATTACCTTACCGGTATCGATTACTGCACCACCACCAATGGCTACGATGGTATCAACATTTTCAGCCAAAGCCATCTCAGTTGCCATTGAAACAATCTTGACATCGGTGTCGCCATTAACTTCATCAAATATAATATATTGGTAGTTATTTGAAATAAAAGGCAATATACAGTCAAATACAGCATGATTGGTAATGCTTCTATCTGTAACAATCATTATTTTTTCAGCTTTTAAACCCTTTAGAGCATTGGGTATCCGTCGTAGGGATCCCTCACCATAATATATTGTTGTGGGATTCTTTATTTTTGCTACATTAGACATATTGACACCCCCCAATTACTTTTTTTATATATTGAATATTCTATATGTTATACCAAAATTCCTTTTTTATGAAATTTAAGGGATAGCTCTACGCTATCCCTTTTTGTGATTACCTAATAAAACTAGTAATATTTGCCGAAAGAATAATCATTAAATAGATTATTGAATACCCTCCTATCGCTAGGGGCAATGCAAACTCTTCATGCTTTAAATTAGAGTATCCTATGGTAAAGATGATTAAAATGGTACTAAGCACTGCAGCATAGATCTGAAAACCCGTGAAGAACTGGTGGGGGAATAGGTATGAAATGGCTTGGGTTGATATTAAGCATGCAAAAACACACTGAATTATGTTGGATCTCCAATTTTCATTGGCTTTAGACAATAATCCAAAACGCCTTAATACTGCAAATAACCCCCATACAACACACAAAAATAATATACTGTTCACTGTGTAAAATACTGCCATGAATAAATTAGAAATAAAGTAATAGATTGTTGAAGTTATTGGATGTTGCTCATCTAAACCTAACTGTCTCCACACAGAGGGTTTGCCTTGGAACCTATCGTTAATTGTTAAGACTGATTTGGCATTAACAAGTCCTTCTTCGAAGAATATAAAATTATATCCATCATATTGAAAAATTGTGGGGTCAGTGAATGATCTTGAACTATAGGTAAGTCTTTTACTGCTAAGGCCACCTTCATTTGGATCAAATGTGTAATGGAACAATTCCAATGGAGTTGCACCAGAGTCATAAACTTCTATAATAGAGGCAAATTCGAATATATCCCTTGTACCATGTGCAAAATGGATACCAGTTTTTGTTGGAAGGATAATAGAGTTTGTTTCATTGGTATTTAAATTCCTGATTATAAGCTCATAACTCTTTCTTCCACCTAAAGATGCACTTGACATGTACTCGTAGTATAAGTGAAGTTGGTCATCATGTACAACGAACCTTGGTTGGCCAGATGTTTCTCCAACATATTCATCCACTAATTTAGTTTCAATTATTTCCCCGTTAAATGTAGTGACATAGGATTTTACAACTCCAGCTGACCCTCTCCTTGATTCATCAGCCACCCAGGAAATATAAGCTATATTATCAATAACGATAACATCTTCAACTCTGTTCAGTACCTCGTCCCCTAAAAAAACACCATCTGTCTTTGTGAAAATACCATTTTTTTGAAAACCCATGAGTATATTGGTACTACCACCATATACTTCACTCCATAAGTAGTACTTAATACCATCTAAGGTAAAAACATACGGGGAATCAATACCCCTTCTACCAGTATATAATATCTTTTTATTAATATCTTCGGTGTCTTGCTTGAATACCTTTTCTGTCAAATTGTTATTTGAATCAACATAAATAACTGAAAATTCCTCATTATATTGATTAAATTTAACTTTGGATATCCCTCTTTCTGTGGTAAACATAAACTGGTTATCCACAACTTCACCATCACTAAGGGAATATGTTACCAAGTAAAAATCTATTTCTGTATTGCTTTCTTCTGCGGATAACAAATAAACATATTGTCCTTTTTGTATTTTCTGAACGGGACCCAATATCCGGTGGTATTCACCAAGTTTTTGAATATTAGACCATCCTTCTGGCCAGAAAGCACCTGAGGCCATGGTTACAGTAGGAAATAATAGTAAAAGAGACAAAACTAAGCCAATAATCCTTTTCATAATTAACCCCCTAATTTATTTGTCACCTAATTTTTTTATATAATAATTGCTTCTACTATTTTAACTTATAATCATATTTTTGTTAATAGTTTTATTTCGATAAGCGAAAAAACAATGGATTAATTTAAGAAACTAGCTATTTTTGATGTTTCCATCAAAAAGATGTAAATTATGGTATATGAAGTTAAGCTAAGGGGAATGGCAATATCATCATACTTTAATTTATTTAGCAA
>CAYYRM010000065.1:0-12419 GCA_964474005.1 uncultured Eubacteriales bacterium | reverse complement strand
GGCAAAACGGGATAAGTTATCTATATTTTTTGAGTGCATTATGGCTGTGTGTCTAAAACCATGCTCAACCTCAACTGCCAATTCTATGGCTTCATCTACATCTTTAACCCTAACTATGGGTAGTACTGGCATCATAAGTTCCCCAACAACAAAGGGATGATTTTTGGGAACTTCTACTATGATGGATTTTATACTGTCATCACATTGAATGCCCAGTTTACTTAAGATATGTTTTGCGCTTTTACCTACAAACTCTTTTACAGGGTAACCCTTTTGACCCACCACTAAGTTTTCAAGCTTTCTTAGTAAATCTGGGCATTTTATTTCGTAGGCCCCAGATTTTTTCATGTTGAAAATTAAGTAGTCTGCCACAGAATCAACCACTATTACTTCTTTTTCAGAAATACATGGTAGATTGTTATCAAAACTTGAGCCTAGGATAATATCCTTAGCTGCCTTCTCGATATCTGCGGTTTCATCCACCACTGCTGGCGGGTTTCCAGCCCCTGCACCAATGGCCTTTTTACCTGAGGATAGCACTGCTTTAACCACAGCTGGTCCCCCTGTTGCCACCAGCATGTTAACTTTTTTGTGTTTTATCATAATATCTGCTTGTTCCAATGATGGATTACTTACTGTGGTTAGTATGTTAGCGGGTCCCCCTGCATCTATAATGCTTTTGTTTAAGATTTCCACAGTTTTAAGGGAAGTGTTTTTAGCTGAAGGGTGTGGACTAAATACCACAGAGTTCCCAGCTGCGATCATACCAATGGCATTACATATTATGGTTTCCGATGGATTAGTTGTGGGGGTGATGGAACCTATTACTCCATAGGGTGATAGCTCTATTAAGGAAAGACCATCATCACCTGAATATACATCTGGCTTTAAATCTTCAAGACCTGGGGTCTTTTGAATGGCCAGTATGTTTTTTTTGATTTTATCCTCATAATTCCCCATATCCGTTTCTTCAAATGCCATTTTTGAAAGTAGCTCCACATTTTCCATGGCCTCTCTACGCATGGCTTCAATTATCTTGGCTCTGCAATCTAAACTGAGCTTTACCAATTGCTTTTGAGCGTGCCATGCCGCCTCCACAGCCTCATTCATGTCTGTGTATATACCCAATGTACCTTGGGAGGGATTTCCCTTTGTAAGTTCCACTAGAACTTTTTTTACTATCTCTTCGATTTTAACAGCTTCTGTTGCCAAATTAACTCCTCCTTTCATACTCAAATACTCGTAAGGCATGGTTGGCAATGATTTTATCTTCTTCCACTGAACCACCACTTACCCCTATTGCTCCGATGATTTCGTTATTTATTTTTAAGGGGTAGCCACCGCCAAAGGGCACAATTTTATTTTCATTGGTCCATTGAAGACCATATAGATCAGACCCTGGTTTAACCAGTTCAGCCACTTCGTGGGTGGGAATTTTAAGTGAGACCGAGGTAAATGCCTTGTTAGTGGCTATGTCTAGGCTTGCTAAAAGTGCTCCATCCATTCGATGTAATAAAATAAGATTCCCCCCTAGGTCGACAACTGCAAAAACAATGAGAACCCCCATGGCTGTGGCCTTAGCATCGGCAGCTTCTGCCATTTTTTTGGCTAGGTCTAAGCCTAAGGGTTTTTCTTTAACATTATGTCCTAGACGCTCTAGTACTTTATTTTTCACAAGCTTTACAAAGCTGTGTTGTTCTTCGGCTCTGGCCAACATAAAGAGGGTGTCTGAAAGACGGTTGATGTACTTTATTAGTTCAGGTCTCAACTGTACTTGTCTATTTAGTTCCACCATAAGCCTCTCACTTCTCCTTACTATTGTCCTAGCTAAGTGAATGGTGGCTGAGCCTTGGGAACCCCCAGGTATTACGAACTCCTTTAGAGGTCCTAGCTGTTTTTCATAATAGTTAATTATGCTTTCTAGTTCCTCGATATCTCTATTTTGGATACTGTCTTTTAGGTATTCCTGCCCCTTTTGGTCACTGGCCAGTTCTGCACCTAAAATAAATATCTTTTTTTGGATACTTTTTAGTATATTTAATATTTCTTTATTATCAATGATGGAATATGCCATGCCTATGGCTGCATTGGCCTCATCTAAGGTTCCGTAACAGGATACCTTTAGGTTGTCTTTTCCTATTCTGCTACCACCTAAAAGCCCTGTTTCTCCTCCATCACCTTTTTTTGTGTAAATACCAGACATATCTCTCCCCCCTAGGATTGTACTTCGATACTATCGATTATCCCCACTATGGCTGCATCAATGGGAGATGAGGGGTTTCCAAAAACATGCCTAGCAGAGCTTCCCTTAGAAACTAAAACAAATTCACCACTGCCTGCTCCCACAGAGTCAATGGCTACTTCTATTTTCCCTAAAGGTTTTCCTTGGGTATCTGTTTGTTCAACAATTAATAGTTTTTTACCCACAAGGCTATCATCTTTTCTAGTGGCAACTATGTTTCCTATAACCTTTCCAACATACATCTTTTGTCACCGCCTCTTACCACAGGTTTTCCCCATGGTGTTATTTTTCTTTTAGTTTAAGCCCCACTTCTCTAGCTGCGTCCATGGCTAGGGAGGTTATGATTGTCCCTTTAGGTACGTAAAATACCTCACCATATTTCCTTGCTTCAAATATATGGTTTCTAGTTAATACCTTGTTGTTAAATTCGTATGTGCCTACTTTTGTGGTTACAGCATCCTTTAAAGGTTTATGATTTAAAGAATCATATAATCCCTTGGCATCTACCAGCTTTATCCCATAGCTTTCTATGTTGTTCAAGTGTTGAATAAATGTGTCCTCATATGCTTTTGGGTTTTTATTTAGTCCAATTTCTTTTCTTACTGGGTTACTCAAATCGCAGCCATCCTTGGCAGCTACTATAGTGAGACCTGACATTATCCCATGGGCTATTAAGTTAGTTACTAAGGTGTCTTGTATTCCTAGGGATATTTTAGCTGCTGTATTTAAGGTGAGGGTTGGAATTATATATGTGCTGACATCTTTGTAAAGATCATGTAAGCTTTTAACATCCTTTTCCAGTAAGACCTCACTTATACCCAGTTGCTCTTTTATAAGCTTTGGTGTCAATACATATTCCGCACTGTTTGAAAGGAGAACTTTTAAAGTCCAGCCTTCTTTTGCCAATTGTTTTAATTGTGGTATTGCTTCTTGAAAGCCAAGGGCTGCTCCTGTGAAGATTACTAAAGCCCTTTTTCTCCTAGCCTCCAGTCGCCTTAAGACCTCTTCCACAATTTTGTTGACTATTTCTTGGGAAACCAAGTAAATCACCTCACTTCTTACAGTTCAGTGCTATTCCTAAAGGTGTTACTAAAAGGGGTTTTTCTGGTTTTAATATTTCTACACCAATTTCTTTTTCAAACACCCTTTCAAATTCTTCAAAACAGCAGGCACCACCCACCACATAAATCTTTTTAACATCAAAAGATTTAATGTGTCTGGATACAATGGTGGCCATTTTTTCCACCACAGGACTTATCACTGTAAAGATTTCCCGATGATTTTTTGTGTCTTTTTTTAATCGTTCAGCCTCTTCGAATGAAATCTTGTAATTTCCAGCCAGTACTAAACTCATATGGGTTCCACCTGTGGCCTCATCAGCGGTGTATATTACCTCTCCGTTTTTCAGAATGCTTATACCTGTGGTTCCTCCTCCCACATCCACCACTGCACCCTCTGTTACTTTTAGTACTGAAGCGGCCGCTGTGGGTTCATCAACTACATTTATACATTCTAAATCCGCTGATTCTAAAACGTTTGAAATTGCCTTGGCATTACCTCCTATGGTGCCTGGGGGTACTGCTGTGGCAGCATATTCTAGCCTTTGACCTAGGAGATTTTCCACTTCTAGCTTCAGCTCTTTGACAATACGTACTGCTCCCACATAATCCACAACAAGGCCATCCTTTACCACTGAAGCTGGATATAGGGCTCCTGCCACGGGAATATCTCTATCATCTAACACTGAGATAACTATGTTGGCTGTTCCTAGATCCACTCCTACCTTTAATGGACCTTGAGGCCTTATTGCCCTTTTGTTTTCCAACAAGGTGGCAAAGCTTTGGATATAATCATTGGCTTTCATAAGCTCCATGGTAATTTCTCCTTTTGGTGGTTTAGTCTTTTATTATCCGTGCTTTATCTTCGTTTTTTATTCCCCCTGCATTGGCTTCATCCATATCCAAATGCATTTCCAGTTCAAACTGATCAGATACCCTAAGTAACACATTGTGGTAGACAACTTTTCTTTGGCCATCAATTTCTACACAAACGGTGTCCTTATCCCTAAAGCCAAAATGTTCAGCGTAGTTTTTTGGCATATGAATGTGTCTTAAGGCAGCTATTACTCCTTGGCTCTTTTGCACTTTCCCCTTTGGTCCTGCAATGGTAAATGCGGGGGTCTGAGAAATTTCCCCTGATTCCCGAACCGGTGGATTTATTCCAAGCTTAAAACCGTCACTTAGGGATATTTCCAATTGTGTTTCAGGTCTAACTGGGCCTAATATCCGTACATTTTCAAATTTACCCTTGGGACCAATTACAGTTACTGTTTCATTGGCAGCATATTGACCTGGTTGTTTTAAGTCCTTTAATTTTGTAAGGCTATAACCTTCACCAAACAATATTTCCAGGTCATCTTGACTTACATGGATATGACGATTGGATATGCCGATGGGGACCATGGGTACTTCCCCAAAACCATGTAGTCTTTTTATAACCTCATCTACTATTTGTTCAATAATCCTTTGTTCCAAAGTAGGTTCCTCCTTATTAAGGGTATTTTGTACCCTTAAGCTTTTGAGGTAATACCCATAATCAAGGTTTTAAATCCCCTGATTATGGGTTAAAGTTTACTCAGATATTTTTGGTAGTATTTTTTCAGTATCGACATTGGGTCTTGGTATTACATGAATAGCCACTAGTTCTCCCACCTTTTGAGCTGCTGCTGCACCTGCATCGGTGGCAGCTTTTACCGCTCCCACATCACCACGGACCATAACTGTCACCAGTCCTGAACCCACTTTTTCGTAACCAACCAATGTCACATTGGCTGCTTTGGTCATGGCGTCTGCTGCCTCTATGGCACCTACTAAGCCTTTGGTTTCGATCATACCTAATGCTTCATTCATGTTTTAACCTCCTCTAATTCATGATAATGGATACAGGTATTTCTAAAATCCCCTTTTTTCCTTGAGCATTTGGGATCATGGCATAAATTGCATACATCGTCGTTGTCATCTTGGGCTTGAACTTTTTGTTCAGGCTCCTTTTGTGGAGATGTCTTTACCACCATTTCCTCTTTTTTTTTCTCTGTCTTTGGTTCTACTTTGGGGGATTTACTTTCTTGTTTTGCTTCTTCTTTAGGTTCCTCTTTAGTATCTTTTTTAGGTTCTTCTAATTTTGTTGTTTTTTGTAAAATAGCTCCCACTGTATCCTTTGTATTGATTAACTTACTAACCTCTTCATGGGGCCTAGGGATGATCTGCTTACTCCAAACCCCTGATACCTTTTGGGCAGCGGCACATCCTGCTTCCACAGCAGCCTTTACAGCACCCACATCCCCTTCAAACTTTATGACAACCATTCCTCCACCCTTAGACAATTCATAGCCTAAAAGTGTTACATTTGCTGATTTAATGGCGGTATCTGCGGCCTCAATGGCGGCAGCCAATCCTATGGTTTCTATTAAGCCTAAGGCTTTTCCTTGCAATCTTAACACCTCCTATCCACCTAACTTGTCTTGTAAAATATTTAAAACCTTAGCCACTATCAACTCAATATCTTCTTTGGTTAGGTTTTGGGATGTAGCTTGGGGAATTTCTTCATAGGTTTTAACTAGCCTTTGGGTTTGGCTTTCATTTAAATCATTGGTTTCCATCAATTCTTTAAAGGGTATTCCTTTTACTAATCTGGCGGCATTGGCCCCCAGTGCCCTCAATATTACTGGTCCTTGATTTAAATTCACTTCGAATAGTGGCTCATCTTTGTTTAGCTTTACAAAATGAAGGGCCACATCTCCCAATTGACCTATTCCAATCCCTACTCCCAGTGGTGAATCTAAAGAGGCTGGGTGTGCAAGGTCTAAAGCTTTATTTCCCCCTCGCCCTAGAACCTTGTAAGGTAGCCCTTCCTCTTCCATACCAAAGAGTATTTGTTTAAATTCATTTAGTTGCTTTTCTGGACTGTGGTAGATATAGATTGATGGTTTTTCACTCACATTGAATCGCCCCTAACATTTGCAGCGATAATTAGTCCAGTGGCCACAGCATTTCTAGGCCCTTCTGTTCCTCTTATATTGCCACGACCTGCAACTATACCGTATTGGGATAAGGCATCTGTAACCAGTTGAGGAATCTCAAAATCCAGGGCAGATCCACCAACTAGTACCACAAATTCTATGTCCCTTATGTTTCCCGTAGGACTTACCATGGTAAGGGCCCTTAATGCATTGGTTACAAAGACTTTTCCCTTGGCACCTTTTCTGATATGCTTGATTTTTTCCATGGATTGTTGCCCATGAATGGGTATCATTTTACCTTCTTTTAAAATTACTACCCTGGCAAAAACACTGGCGTCCAATGGCTTTGGGAAAAATTCCACGGTGCCATCTTCGTGCCGGATGTGGAATAAGCTTTCCACTTTTGCCAGTGGGTATTTTTTGATATCCTCTGCCAGGGCAAAATCATCTAACCCTAACTCTGAGTTAATGAGAAGTGTTGCCATATTACCTGCCCCTGCTAAGTGAATAGATGTTATGTTACCCTCTTTATTGATAATTGAGGCGTCGGTGGAGCCAGCTCCCATGTCCAAAATAGCCAATGGGACATTGCTACCTGGGGTTGTCAGTGCACCCCTTATGGCCATGTCTGCCTCTACACCACCCACTTCAACATGGATATTGATTTCCTTTTGTAGTTCTTGGGCTATCATTTGCATTTGTAGTTTATCAGCCTTAACCATTGCCGCTATACCCACAGCATTTTCCATGGAGAATTCCTCTGCCATACCACCCTTTACCTTTTGTGGAACAAATGTATCCACTGCCAACATATCTTGGATTTTAATGTCGTTGGGGTGTTGCTTTGTAAGCTCAGACATAACCTGTCTTACCCTTTCTAACATTCCTCCAGCGTTGGTGCCTGGCTCACCTTTGATATCTTCAATGGGTGTAGTGGTGTTTAAAACTTCCATTATTCTTTCTGCACCTTCATCTACGTCCACACTAGATTTGCGTTTTTCCCCTAGGAAATGGATTTGACCAGCTGGAATCCTGCGTTCTTGAACATCACCTTTGGGTGTTTTTATGACAACTGCAGAGCGATTTCCAATCAATGCCCTTGCTATGGGTACTATGAGCTTAGTTTCGTCACTGGATAACTCAAAGACCGTTGCTATGCCATATGGGTTAGACAATACCTCCACCACTCCCCCAGGGGGGGCAACTTCAATGGCTGACTTCATACCTAAGGGTACTTTTTCAATCAGGCTCACTTCATCAACTATGGGAATTGGGTTATCTAACCTGTTATTTATTAACACTCCATCATCTTTTTGGACAATGGCTCCTTTGATCTCTATTCCGCTTTTCATGGCTTTATTTATTTTTTGAGCTGCATCTTCAAAGTCCACTTCCTTGCCCACCAGAACTATTACAGGCTCTTGGGAGCCCTTAGAATCAAGGTCTAAAAGCTTAACTGTTATGCCTATCCCCAGTCCAACTCCACCGGGGGTAGAGGGGTTATGACCTATCATTGTAGACTCTGTTATTATGGTCTCAGTGATTGTTTCCATGGCCACATCCCCTATAACAGGAGCCGCTTCGTTGATTCTAACTAGGTCCAAATCCTCTATTTTAAATTTTCCCTTATCCAGGGCTTGCTTTAGGGCTTGGAACACACCGTGGATATTTTTCCTTGTCCCTTTTATACCAGTGGTATCAACGATACCACTGGCTATAAATACCCTTTTTTGATCTTGGGTTACTTGGGCCAATGCTACCTCTGTGGTGGCATTACCGATGTCAACTCCTGCAATTAGCTTCATGTGTATACCTCCTTGGATAGTATCCAAGAATCTAGTCTTGTCTTAATCTGTTTCTACCTTCGTATACATTGGCTGCCTCTTTGATGAATGCAGCATTGATTTTAGCATTGTACTTTGATTCTAGCTCATGGGCTATATCTAGGAGTTCCTGCTTTGAGGAACGATAAGGTCTTAATGCATTGTAAATCTCCAGTATTCTTTCATCGGGTACAGCGATTAGTTCGGCTGCCCTTCTTAGGTTTTTAGCGAATGCATCCCTTCCCACTGATTCAGCTATTTGAGCTTGAAGCTCTAATGTTTCAGGGGATATACGTACATCTGTGGCTTTTACTTGCCCACTTAACACATTATCTATGGTAATATCCTTTAAGGTTTTACCTGTAGGGGTTTTTAACAGCTCTGGCCTTTTTGTTGCCAGGGGGTAATCTTCCTTTGATACTGTGCCTTGTTTTTTGGTCACAGGTTGAGGAGTATTTCCCATGGAGTTCATAACTTCCTTAACTATCTGTTCGATTAACTGTTGATTCATTCCATTCACCTCCGATTAATTGAATTTGACGTCGTATTCAATAGCCTTGGCACTCATATTAACATGCTCGGTTTCTTTGATATGCAATAGGGCGGCCTTGGCTTGGAATTTAGGTCTAGCCATTTGATCGTTTCTTGTTGGCACTGGGTTTGGTGATTCACCCTTTGCATACTTTGCAGCATTTTTGCCTATTGCCCTGAATGTGTCTAAATCCAACAAAGGAGCTTGTGGAAATAATTCTAGGTTGTTAAGGGGAAGCAAATCCTTTTGGTGGATAACTGTTGTACCTTTAGATTGGATACCAATTCCCACTCCAGAACCACTTATTTTTGCGGCATCATGGGCGATAAATGCCACATCTGAGGTTCTTAAAACCCTTACCACTCTGGCTTTAAGGCCTTCTTCCTCAATACCTGCAATTACTTGCCTCAATACATCATGATGAGGTATATCAACTATGGTTTTAGTTTGATATTTATTGAAAGCTGGTGCTACTGCAATCACCACTTCATCGCTTCTGGTTCCAGCTGTGGCTGTACCTTTTTCTATGAATTCAAGCTTTCTGCTATCATTTGTCTGTGTTGTCACCGTGGTGTTTCCTTCTAAGTTAAAGCCTTTTAATACTTCTTCAATAACTTCTCGGATCATCTTTTCACTAATGGCCATATGTTTCCACCCCTTCCTATCTAATATCTTCTGGCTTTATGGCGTTGGGAATGTTTCTGATTTCATCCCATCTAGCGTCACTGATTACATAGCCTGTTTGAGGTCCACGATAGTCGTTAGGATCATTAACAGCACTTATTACGTTAAAGTCCTTATCCAGTATGGCTGAAGTATGGAGGTAGTCACCTGCAACCCTTTGCTTAAGTAATGATAGTACGCTGTTGGCCACATCTTCGAAGCCTTTTTTATGAAGGGCTTTAACCACATCTATACCAGTTATTCCCCTAGCCATCATGTCACTGGCTGCTTTTAAGTCTTCCACCACGTTTCTTTCTGGCATGTCTTTACTGCCGTGGGCATAGGTGGCAGCTTCAACTTCAGCGTCTGTTACCGTTGGTAGTCCCAGCTCTTCAAATAAGGCCTGTATTACCCTAGCAGCTTTATTTCTTACTTTAACCACTACATCTTCGGTAACTGGTCTTAGTCCAGCATCTATTTTTAAATCCCTTTGGATTATGTTCCAGTCGTCATAGTCATCGGCATCCCAGTTGGATCCTGCGAACATGTTGTCATAGTTAGGTGTGGCACTATAGCCTGAACAAACGAAATCTGTCCCAGGGACCATTTGCATTAGAGATCTGGCCACTCTTCTTAGGTCTGAGTGTGTAAAGGTTTGGTCATTACTGGAAGCGCATTCTAGGTCAAGCATCATGGCGATTAAGTTTTCTGCTAGGATCGCTCTGATACCACCTGGTACCCCTGCGGGTACACCAACACAGCTTACAGAACCGTTTTGTGTACCTTGGGATCCTGCACCCTTTGTTACGTATAGACAACGGGCTTCTAAGTAAAGCATTGATTTACCTTCTGCATATCCCATTTGTACTTCAGAACCTGTTCCAGATGTAAATCTCATTTTTAGTCCCCTGGATGCGTAAGCAGAAGCTAAAAACGCTTTTGAGTATGGGGTGTCATCACCATCTACGAATACTTGTTCAGTACCGTATACGGAAACTGTCTCGGCATAAGCAGTTAATCCCCTCATACCTAAAATGAGCTCTGTGGCTTCTTCTATGGCACATTGGGTAAGAATACCTGGTCTACCCACTTGACCACCCACCATTATGGCTAGGGCGTTAAATGGTGCATATCTTCCGATACCCACTGTGGTTTCTTGCTCATCAAAGCCCCTGACAGCTGCCTCAGCTGCATCGGCGGCGATTTGCACTGGGTTATCTTTAAGGTTTGTAACATGGCATTGGTTTGATGGGACCCTTCTGGCCCTCATCTTATTAACTGCCATCATCATTTCTAATACTGTTAAGTGACCAACAACTTCAACGATTTTAGCTGGAGTCATGGCTGTTGTGTACTTAACTATATCTACCCGAGGTACATTTATATCTACTAGCATCCTAGCGAATGCTAAGGAGTCAAGTTTCATGGCTTCTTCTGCCATATCTAAATTGATGGCATGGTCAGCGATGAAGCTATCTAGCATATCAAATTCTTCTCTTTTCTTACCATCTAGCTCTACTACCTTGCCATTAACTATTTTTATACTTGGCTTAGGGTCTTTGGGACTGTTCATGGCTATTAGTCCCACGTCAGACCATTCTCTTACGAATCCGTCTTTATTTACAGGGCGTTCAGCCAACACCTGAAAGCGTTTTGATTTCATCCACTTTCCCTCCTTTTTTCTAATAATTTGTTTAGATGTATGGGGTTTTAACTGGTGCAGGCTCCCCTGCAAGGGTTCCTAATAGCTTGATTCCAACTTCCCTGGCTGCGATTAGAGATTGTCTAACTGCACCGGAGTCACCACTTATAAATAGGATTACTTCGTTGGAGAAGCTTGTTCCAGCTGCTGGAGATGCATAGCCTATTACGTCCACATTGGCAGATTTAACAGCTGTATCTGCAATGATAACACCGATGGCCGCTGGGGCACCTACGATAAGACCAAAGGCTTTACCCAATGGGGCTTTAAATGCTTTTTCGCAAGCATAGCTGGCCCTTGCGGTATATTGGAATTCTAGGTGACCTGCATCGTTTGCGTAAACATCACCAAAGGTTCTTTCAAGTTCTTTAAGGGTTACTTCAACTGCTCTTTTGGCATCGGAAACATCTTCGGCACCGAAGATGATTAGACATCCGTGTCCTGCTCCACCCTTTGTATCCCTAGCAAGCTCGATGGTAATAATTTCTGTGTTTGTAGCCTTTACAGCCTCATCCGCTGCCATGATTTGTGGACCAGCTCCGGTACGGGCACCGATTATTCCTATGGAGCGATATTTTTTATCTAATTTCATAACCTCATGAAGGGCTGGATCTACGTTGGCGATTACTAAACCTATGGTGTCACCTACACCTACTCCTACAAATTCCGTCATTCCACAAAATTTAGGCTCTGCCTTAGGAGCTTCTGTCTTATTGCCACCTTCTACCTTTTTCATAACTTCTTCCATTATCTTTTCAACTAATTGATCTTTCATTTTTTAACACCTCCGTAATTTTTATAATTTATAGCTTGGGTAAAATTTTCTCAACGTCAGTGTGTGGTCTTGGGATTACGTGTACAGATACAACTTCTCCAACCTTCTCAGCAGCTGCAGCACCAGCGTCAGTGGCAGCTTTAACAGCACCAACATCTCCTCTAACCAAAACTGTTACTAAACCAGAACCGATTTTTTCGTAACCCACTAGGGCTACATTAGCTGCCTTTACCATGGCATCTGCTGCCTCAATGGCTCCTACTAAACCTTTTGTTTCTACCATACCTAAAGCTTCTTTTGTCATTTTTTACTTCCCCCTTATTATTTTTCAATACTAGCCTTTTTCGGCTACTATATTGTATTTTGTATATTCCACCTTTATAGCCAATTGCCTTGATAACAAATTGACGTGTAAGGGTAAATATTTGTACATCAATATTGAATTTTCAGATATTTATAATATATACTGCATTTTTTTGTCTTATTGGGGTAATAATTTGTGATTTATGTAAAAGCACAAAAAAATAACCTCTCAATTGAGAGGTTATGATTTGCTTACACATACCACTTTCCATTACTGATTTTACTATATTTTTTGGTCAACCCTTTGGTTAAGCTTTGCTCTAAGGCTTGGGTTTCTCGGTACTCTGTGGGGGTCATTCCA
>CAYYRM010000064.1:0-12468 GCA_964474005.1 uncultured Eubacteriales bacterium | reverse complement strand
GGTTTGTCAGTATCAAGGGTTGGAGGATCTGCACAAATTAAAGCCATGAAGCAAGTTGCAGGTACCTTGCGTCTGGAGCTAGCCCAATATAAAGAGTTAGCTGCCTTTGCTCAGTTTGGTTCTGATCTAGATAAAGCTACCCAAGCCAAGCTTTCAAGAGGCCAAAGACTTACAGAGATATTAAAACAAGGCCAATATAGTCCTAAACCTGTAATCGAACAGATTTTTATAATTTTTGCAGGGATAAAAGGTTATCTTGATGATATTGCTGTGGAGAAAATTTCTAGGTTTGAGATAGAGTTCATTAAATTTATGAATCAAAACAAAGCACAAATAGGCGAAACAATAATAGCTGAACAAAAAATCTCTGATGAAACCGAAGTTAAGCTAAGGGAAGCAATAGAAGAATTTAAAAAGGCCTTCATAGGGTAAAACCTATTAAAGGAATGAGGTGAAACTATGCAAGGTATCAGAGATATAAAAAGAAGGATTAAAACTGTAACCAATACACAGCAGATCACTAAAGCCATGAAAATGGTGGCTGCTGCTAAGCTTAGAAAAGCCCAAAACAAAGTAACTGCATCTAAACCTTATGGTGAAAAGATGCAAGAGGTTATAACTAGAGTTTTAAGTAATGTAACTGACTATAATCACCCAATACTTAATGGTAACCCAGAAGGAAAACCTGCCTATATAGTAATAACAGCTGATAGGGGTTTATGTGGTGCATATAACACCAATGTTATCCGTACAGCATTAAAAAATATAGACAAAGACAACTCCTACGTAATCTGCGTAGGACGTCGTGGTAGGGATATTTTAAAAAGAAGGGGTTACAACATAGTGGCAGAGTTTTTAGACTTAGGTGATGACCCAACGTATAATCAAGGGATATCAATCTTCGGAACCATATCACAGTTAATAGAAGAGGGATTATTTAGTGAAGTTCATCTTATCTACACTCAGTTTATAACGGCCATGCAACAAAGGGTTATTTTTGAAAGGATTTTACCAGTGGAAAAGAAAGAAGGGGAAAAATCCTCTAGTCTATATCTTTTCGAGCCTTCTGTGGAAGAGGTATTAGATTCTCTTATACCTAAGTATTTAACAGGAAAAATTTATCAGTCCTTAAATGAATCCAAGGCTTCTGAACATGGAGCAAGGATGACTGCCATGGGTTCAGCCACAGACAATGCCAGTGAAATGATAGGTAAGTTGACATTGACATACAACAGAGCCCGTCAAGCCTCAATAACCCAAGAAATATTAGAGATAGTTAATGGCGCAAACGCCTTAGATTAGAGGTAATAGAAAGGAGGAGGGCCAAATGAATAAAGGTAAAGTTTTACAGGTAATTGGTCCAGTAATAGACGTTTCTTTTGTTGGTGGACAGTTGCCAAACATATACAATGCCATTGAAATACCCTTAGAAGAGGGTAAGAGATTAGTTTTAGAGGTTGCCCAGCACCTTGGTGACAATGCAGTAAGATGTGTTGCCATGGACAGTACCGATGGAATAACCAGGGGTATGGATGCTGTGGACACAGGGGCTGCCATCAGTGTTCCTGTGGGTAAAGAGACCTTAGGGCGCTTATTTAATGTATTAGGTGAGCCCATTGATGGACAAGGTGAGGTTAAGGCACAACAAAAACACGGAATTCACAAATCTGCTCCTAGTTTAGAGGACCAAGATACTTCCTCAGCAATGCTAGAAACAGGTATCAAGGTTGTAGATTTATTAGCTCCATACTCAAGGGGAGGAAAAATCGGTCTTTTCGGTGGTGCCGGGGTAGGTAAGACAGTTCTTATTATGGAACTTATTCGTAACATCGCTACAGAACATGGTGGTTTCTCTGTATTCACCGGTGTTGGGGAAAGGACAAGGGAAGGTAATGACCTATACTATGAAATGAAGGATTCAG
Source organism: uncultured Eubacteriales bacterium (assembly GCA_964474005.1). Classification (GTDB taxonomy): domain Bacteria; phylum Bacillota; class Proteinivoracia; order Proteinivoracales; family Proteinivoracaceae; genus Alkalicella. The sequence goes on along the minus strand of CAYYRM010000064.1, from coordinate 10,546 downwards.
GTGTTATTGACAAAACTGCATTGGTATTTGGTCAGATGAATGAACCCCCAGGTGCAAGACAGAGGGTTGCATTAACTGGTCTTACCATGGCTGAATATTTCAGGGATCAAGAGGGACAAGACGTGTTATTATTCATTGATAACATCTTCCGTTTTACCCAAGCGGGATCTGAGGTTTCCGCCCTTTTAGGTAGGATGCCATCTGCGGTGGGTTATCAACCTACATTACAATCTGAGATGGGTCAACTTCAAGAGAGAATTACATCAACAAAAAAAGGGTCAATCACATCTATTCAAGCAATTTATGTACCTGCCGATGACTATACAGATCCAGCGCCTGCCACTACCTTTGCCCACTTAGATGCCACCACAAACCTTTCACGTAAAATATCAGAGCTTGGTATCTACCCAGCAGTGGATCCATTGGACTCAACTTCTAGAATACTAGATCCAAACATCATAGGAGAAGAACACTATAATGTGGCTAGGGGTGTCCAAGAGGTATTACAAAGATACAAAGAGCTTCAAGATATTATCGCGATTTTAGGTATGGACGAATTATCAGAAGATGATAAGCTGATAGTAAGTAGAGCAAGGAAGATTCAAAGATTCCTTTCCCAACCATTCTTCGTAGCCGAAGCCTTTACAGGTACCCCAGGGGTATATGTACCCATAAAAGAAACAATTAGAGGTTTTAAAGAAATCATCGAAGGAAAGCATGATGATATTCCTGAGTCTGCTTTCTACATGGCTGGAACCATCGATGATGTTATTAAAAGAGCAAAAGAAATGTAGGTGACTAAATGAAATTTTTATTCGAATTAGTTACCCCTGAAAAAAAGGTTTATTCAAATGAGGTCGATATGATAATTGCCAGGGCCGTTGATGGTGATATTGGTATCATGGCAAATCATAGTCCCTTACTGACCCCTATCATTATAAGTCAATTATCCATTAAGAACGATGGTAAAGAGGAGCTTATAGCTTTAGGTGGTGGAATCTTAGAAATAAGTAAGGACAAAACTGTTCTTTTGGCAGATACAGCAGAACTTTCCCATGAAATAGATGTTTTCAGGGCCCATGAAGCTAAAAAAAGGGCTGAGGAGAGACTTGATAAGAATAAGGAAGCCATAGATGTTAAAAGAGCAGAAATAGCATTGAGAAAAGCCTTAACCCGTATTGAAGTGGCGGATAAAGGAGACTAGTGATATGGATGAGAGGGAAAGATACAGCAATTTATCATCAAAGGATAAATTGGAGCAATATCTAATCAAAGGACAAGGTCTAGGGGAATTTAAAAAAGGCGAAAGGTCCGTGTATTTAGGGGAGCTTAGGGAAAGAATCCTAAGGGCACTGACTATCCCTCAAGTCCATGAAGAAGGAACATATAAGGAAATCCAAGATGCCATCAAAGATCCCAGGGCTAAAAAACTAGTATTAAACAGGAAAACTGACCTAAAAAAGGCAGCTGAATATATACGTTTAGCTAGGGAAAACAATATAAACTTTACCACAGTGGAAGGGGATAATATTAAGAGTGAATTGGGTCTAGTGGTTGCTTCAGACCATGCTGTTGAAGTTGATGACATTCTTGTACTCACCCGTAAGCAAAAGCTTACGGCCTTGGGTTTTACCGAGGAACTAATTGATAATCCCGGTCAAAAGGTTTGTGATGACTGTTATAATAAGATTAAAGAATTAGCACCTGAGGAACTGAAAAATTATAGTCCAATTACATTCTTTGACAAACTCACTGGAGTAAAGTGTAAAGGATGCTAGGATAAAACACTGAGGAAATACCTCAGTGTTTTTTTTAATTACATTGTTCTTTTTTTAATATTTTTCCTTTGATTGTAGAAAATAATTGTATAAGATATTCAAAAAAGGTCAACACTTTAAAGCATAAAGAATTGAGGGGGAGAAGAAATGAAATCAAGAATTGGGTTTCTAACTTGCATTTTGTTAATAATTTTGTCATTAAGTAATACTGTAACAAGTGTTGATTTAAGTAACCATGAAATAAAACCACTATTAAGTATTGCAACTGCCATAAAAGGTGATATACTAGGATTTAGTGTTCAAGGTTATACAATAATTGAAAGATTAGAAGGAAAAAAAAGCTATATTAATCATCTTAATCAAATAGTTGAAGTCATTGGTTACAAAGAACCATTGGACTTGGATTCAAGTTATTTTAGCTTAGAAGATACTGAGTATGCTTACATAGAATGGTATAACAATAATAACTTTTATAGACTAAGAATAACAGCCCATGAAGATAAAAACTATATCACTCTAAATGTCGATGGCCCAAAGGAAAACGACATCTTAGAGATCTATGATAGCTTGAAAGAAAGCATGACCTTTGGACAAGAAATTCAAATAACAACTTCTTTTTATAAGGAGCTGCCTGGTACGATGACTAAAGTAGAAATTATTGAAGAAATGTACCAAGGGTTTAAAATGGTTGGGGCAAATCTAGTTAAAGATTATGAGGGTGAAGGTAATTCATTGGGATTATTGGGCTATAGTCCACATTTGAAAAACACCATAGAAAGTAATGGATTAAAGCATAATCTCCATATGGCAGTGAACTATGATGAAACCACTAACAAATATCATTTGATCATTGCAAATCCGTTGATTGAGTCAAGTTATTAAATATTTAGGAGTGAACATTGTGGAAAAGATTTATGTTACTGGAAAAAATGGTCCTCTTAGGGGTTCAGTTAAAGTAAGTGGTGCAAAAAATGCAGCGCTACCAATACTAGCTGCGTCGTTATTATGTCAGGAGAAAACAATTCTAGAAGACATTCCACCATTAGATGATGTCAATGTAATGTTACAGGTGCTGGAAAGTTTAGGTGCAAAGGTAGAAGAGGAAAATGGCATTTATTCCATAGATAGTAGTGTTCTTACAAGTACCACAGCACCTTATGAATTGGTAAGAAAAATGAGAGCCTCATTCTTAGTGATGGGACCTTTATTGGCCAGACTGGGAGAAGCTAGAATATCTCTGCCAGGGGGCTGCGCCATTGGCACTAGACCCATTGATTTGCATTTAAAGGGTTTTCAAGCCCTAGGAGCAGAAATAATCACAGGGCATGGTTTCATAGAAGCTAAGGTGAATGAACTGATTGGTAATAGGATTTATTTAGACTTTCCCAGCGTAGGTGCTACTGAAAACATCATGATGCTGGCCACCTATGCCAAAGGGCAAACGATTATTGAAAACGCAGCAGCTGAACCAGAGATAGTGGATTTGGCTAACTATCTTAATTCCATGGGTGCCATAATTAGAGGGGCAGGAACCAATGTAATAAAGATTACAGGTGTTGAGAAATTATCTTCTAACCGTTACACAGTAATACCAGATAGAATAGAAGCCGGTACATATATGGTGGCTGCCGCTTTAACAGGTGGCAATGTACTTGTTACCAATTGCATTTATGACCATCTAAAACCAGTGGTTGCAAAGTTACAAGAATGCGGAGCAGAAGTAATAGAAGAAGACAACGGAATCCGTGTCATTGCACCACAAACCATTAAAGCAATAGATGTTAAAACACTCCCCTACCCAGGATTTCCCACAGATATGCAGCCTCAGATGATGGCACTTCTAACTGTGGCGGAAGGAACATCAGTTGTTACTGAAACAGTTTTTGAAAATAGGTTTATGCACATTGATGAACTTAAAAGAATGAATGCAAAAATAAAGATACAAGAAAGATCAGCAGTAATATCTGGAGTAGAAAAGCTCACAGGTGCACCTGTATATGCCACGGATTTAAGGGCTGGGGCTGCTTTGATCCTTGCAGGACTTGTGGCCGATGGCGTAACTGAGATAGGCAACATTTATCATATTGACAGAGGTTATGTGGATATTGTGGGAAAATTTAATAGTATAGGTGCAAAAATAGAGAGAAAATAAAAAAGTGGCTATGCCACTTTTTTGTAATTTTAAGGCTCCTCCCATCATATGTATTTTATATGATTTAAAAACTGGAGGGGAAAATATGATAAAAAATATAATTTTTTATTTTGTATCAATAATATTAGTGATTATAATTATACCTGCCCTTTTAGTAAGAAGTTGTAGAGGTCCCACATTCCCCTATGACCATATAGATGAAGACGAAAGGGTTAAAATAAATGTGTATTTCCATAAAGAAGATGAGTTGCGCGAAATGTATCTAGAAGATTATATTGTTGGGGTTGTGGCTGGGGAGATGCCAGCATCCTTTGATATAGAAGCCCTTAAAGCCCAGGCAGTAATTGCCAGAACATATGCTGTGGCAAGGATGAGACAATTTGGAGGTCCGGGGTATGAAGGTTACCCACAAGCAGATATTTGTACTGATTTTAGGCACTCACAACATTATGTAACTGAGGAAGAAGCAAAATCCAATTGGAGCTTTTGGCAAAGAAACAGCAATTGGAATAAAATTGTTGAAGCAGTTTACCTGACAGCGGGGGAAATAATTACGTACAATGGTAAACCCATCGATGCCCTTTACCATTCAACCTGTGGTGGAGCAACTGAAAACTCTGAGGATGTATTTACCAATGAAATACCGTATCTTCGGGGGGTTAAATGTGAATACTGTAAAGAATCTTCCAGACTAAACCAAAAGGTAACCTATACAAAACAACAGTTTATCGACATCTTGCAAAAGGAAGGTGTACAAAGAGCTGTGGGAGCTACTCAAATAGATATGGGCCCCATAAGTAAGACAGCTTCAGACAGAATTATTCTGTATAAAATTGCAGATAAAGTATATCGAGGAAATGATGTGAGACATCTGTTTAAACTTAACTCTGCTAGGTTTACTTATACCTATGATGGGTCAAATATAACCTTTAATGTTGTAGGCTATGGGCACGGTGTGGGGATGTGTCAATTTGGGGCCAATGGTTTAGCTAAAACAGGCAAAGATTATCAACACATCATTCACTTTTATTATACTGATGTAAACATAGATAAAATAAGTAAATAATTTTAATGATAAAGAATAAAGGAAATTAGCTTGGATATAATATCACCTTGAGGGGTGGTATTTTTTATGAAAACATATGAGAAAATAAAAGAATGGATTACAAACGCAATTATCAAAACAAAAAATCTACTTATGAGCTTTGGTAGAAAAGTTGGACAAATCAGTGTAATTGGTTTTAAAAAGTTCACAGCTTTACCAAAGTACTTCAAAACCACTATCGTCTATGTTGTTTTAGTAGCAATGATATTCAGCTACGTTGCTTGGCAAAGGAATAACTTCCCATTAAATATATTCAGCAATAATCCACCGGTTACAGAACCTAAGGGAAATGACCAAGAACCCAACTTGCCAGGTAATGGTTCAGAAGATCCATCGGATGATGGAGATGGACCAAACACAGAAGAACCCATAGACAATGAACCAGTAGATGAGGAGCCAGTGGACCAAGAACCAGCTGAACCAGTATTTAATATAAGGCAAGAGATTATTTGGCCAACTGACGGGCTCAGGGACATTGAAGGTAAATTTAAGCAAGAGTTTCAACTAAATGATGGTAGCGAGTTTAGGTTAGACGGTATTTTAATCCCAGCTTCTAAAGGTAGTAAAGTGAGGGCTGCACTGCCTGGAGAGGTTGTGGATGTAAAATTAACTGACTCTGATCTTTATGGTGGAGTTATCAAAATTCGCTTCCAAGACCCAACGGGTGTAGTTTGGGAGACAATCTACTATAACGTTGAGGACATAAAAGTTGAAGAAGGAGATACAGTGTCAATAGGTGACAATATTGCATCTGTAAGCTCAAACGATTTAGGTACAAGCTTTAGCCAAGAACATTTAGTTTTTGAACTAAAGAGAAATGGTCAAGAAGTTGATCCCGAGCTCTATTATTAAAAAATAGGTCCCTCAAAGTTGGGACCTATTTTATTTAAAAAAAAGACATAGGATATTGATATTGTGAATATCCCTTCAACGAGGTGAATATAAATTGAATAGTATTTTAGTTGAGGGGGGCTTAGTAGTGAATGATTACATTGTTCAGAGGGTAATTGAAATTAGTGAGCATATGATTAATACAGGGGATACAGTACGGGAGATTTCAAAAAGGTTTGGTGTAAGTAAATCCACAGTACATAAGGATTTGGTTGAAAGACTACCCATGATTAATCAAGATTTGTTTGAGCAAGTAAGGGAGATATTGGAGAAAAATAAAAATGAAAGACATTTAAGGGGTGGAGAGTCTACCCGACGCAAATATCAAACCGATGAAATAGAACATGAAATCCAAGATGAAATGCAATTGCAAGCCGTGGGTAAATAATATATTTTTTATAAATAAAGGATTTTTGAAAAAAATGTAGAATAATAGCATAAGAATATTTTTGAATTTTTCTGGGATTGAGGGGTGATAAAATGTTGAAGTTTGGAAAAGACATCGGAGTAGATTTAGGAACTGCCAGTGTATTGGTAACAGTTAGGGGAAAAGGTGTTGTGCTTCATGAGCCGTCAGTGGTGGCAGTGGATAGCGACACTGGTAAAACCCTCAAAGTAGGTGAGGAAGCAAGACAAATGCTTGGTAGAACACCTCTTAATATAACAGCGGTAAAGCCTCTGCGGGATGGAGTAATAGCAGACTTTGATCTTACTGAAGTTATGTTAAAACATTTTATTATGAAAGCGGCTGGTAGCAACCTATTTTTCAAGCCTAGGGTAATGGTTTGTGTGCCTGCGGGGATTACCACTGTTGAAAAACGTGCCGTTGAAGAGGCCACTGCGAAAACAGGGGCAAAAGAGGTTTTTCTTATCGAAGAGCCTAGGGCAGCAGCCATAGGGGCTGGATTAGAGATATTTGAGCCCTGTGGAAATATGGTCGTGGATATTGGTGGTGGAACCACAGACATCGCAGTGTTATCTTTAGGTAGTATAGTAGAAAAAGATAGTATTCGAGTTGGTGGAAATCGTTTTGACGAATCAATTGTTAGATACATAAGGGACAAGCATAATTTAATGATCGGCGAGCGTACGGCAGAGGAGATTAAAATACGGGTTGGTACAGCCCATATTCAATCCCGTAACGAGGTTATGGAAGTTAGAGGTAGGGATATAGTTAGTGGTTTACCAAAAACCATTGAGATTGATTCAAAGGCTGCTCATTCAGCCATGGAAGAGCCAATACATGCCATATTGAGAAGTGCCCATAAAGTACTTGAAAGAACCCCACCAGAACTGGCTTCTGATATAATGGAAAAAGGAATCGTAATGACTGGTGGAGGAGCAATGCTTCACGGATTAGATACTTTCCTATCGGAGAAACTTGGTAGCCCAGTATTTCTTGCAGAGGACCCCATTACCTGTGTGGTAAGGGGAACAGGTTTGGCCCTAGAGATGCTAGATACAATCCAAGATACCTTAGTGGGAAGCAAAAAAAGTAGCTAAGATTTCGGGAAAGCCCAGCCTAAACTAAAGGCTAGGGCTTTTGTTTTTTAAGATAAATACGTGTTCTTCACTACCATGAGCCTTTTTACCCATTGACACCACAGGGCGATTAAGGTAATCTTAGTATTAGGAGAAATATACCCTTGGAGGTGCCACAATGATTAGAGGACTACAAATATCAAAGACTGGAATGCTTACACAGCAAAGAAAACAAGAGAACATAGCGAACAATATTGTCAATGCCAACACCCCAGGTTTCAAAAAGGCAACGGCGGCAGTTGCTTCTGATAGGAACTTATTTTTACATAGATTAAATGATGAAATTTTAAAGACTTCTTTTGGTAATATTGATAAAATGCCAAGGGTTGGTCCATTGGGGATGGGCGCATTTGTAGATGAGACAATGATAAGCTTTTTACAAGGAAACCTCCAAGAGACTGGTAATACCTTTGACCTAGCCATAGGAGGAAACGGTTTCTTCACCGTGGAGAGGGATGGTCAGTTTTTCTTAACCCGTGACGGTGTATTCACCGTTGATATAAATGGGGATATTGTAAACTCAGAAGGTAATTACCTAATGGGGCAAAATGGGCGGATTAATGTGGCAAACGCTGGGGAAGTGGTATTTGATCCTAGTGGAGCAATTCTTGTGGATGGACAAGCCATAGACTATTTACAAATCACCACTGTCCAAAATCCACATTCCCTTGATAAAATTGGAAGAAACTTATTTTCAATGACTGACAGGACTCAATTTGGTGGTGTTCAAGGTCAAATTAGGCAAGGCTTTATTGAAGGATCTAACGTAGATTTAGGAGAAGAGATGATAGAACTAATCTCTACCATGCGAGCTTATGAAGCAAACCAAAAGGCAATTCAAGCCCAGGATGAAACCTTGGGTAAAGCAGTTAATGAAATTGCCAGTGTAAGGTAATAGGGGGAATCTAACATGTTAAGATCATTATACAGCGCAGGGTCTGGTTTAATAACTGGCCAAAGACAAGTGGACACTATAGCTAACAATGTTGCTAATATTAACACAGTTGGTTTTAAAGAAAGCAGGGTAAACTTCCAAGATATTTTTTATGCCAACCTACAACAAAACAAAAATCACGATCCAGAAAATCGTTTAAGTAATCTTGGTATTCTCATAGGTAGCGGTGTTATGCCCAGTTCAGTAACCCAAAGGTTTACACAAGGACCATTGATAACTACAAATAATACTTTTGATTTAGCGTTAGAAGGTCCAGGATTTTTCGGTGTTGAAAAGGATGGGCAATTACATCTAACCCGTCATGGTAATTTCGACATAGATGCAAGTGGTGGGCTAGTGAACAGTGATGGTTTCCCTGTATCAGGTCAGTATGCCAATTTACTAGACTATACAGATATCTCAATAAATGCCAATGGAATTATTTCAGGTACAAATATCCAGGGTGCAATAGAACAAATAGGTATAATCAATGTATATAATGTTACTAACCCTGGGGGATTACAATCAGAAGGTGAGAATCTTTACACTGTAACGGTTAACTCTGGGCCTGCGAACCAAATCGTATCAAATATCAAACAAGGTATGTTAGAAGGTTCCAATGTTGACTTATCTGAACAACTAACAAGGCTTATCATGAATCAAAGGGCTTTAGAGGCAAGTGCAAAATTAATTCATTCCACAGATGAAATGATGTCACAGGCCAATAATTTACGTAGATAGGACCTCTCCTAGATTACGTGTAAATTATAATCTTCTTTGTTATTGCATAAGTCCATCATCCATACGTATTACATATACGTTTTGGTGATGGGCTTTTTTTGTTAAAAACCTAATGCTTTTAAGAAGTATTCTAACTAATGAAAGACTTTTTCACTGCAATTTCTAAAGGATGACTTTTATTTTCTGTCTTTACTTAAATGAACTAAATAAGTAATTTTAGAGGAAATGAAGATTTTATGGAGAAATATACTAATATTACTTTAAAAAAGGGGAGTTCATTTTTATGGAAGAACGCTTAAATGTAGTTTCCCAGGCAGACCTATTTAACCACATGAGCAACGGCATATCAATCTATAGAAAAATCCCTAATGAAGATAATTTTTTAATATTAGACATGAATGAAAGTGGAGCTAGGATAAACAAAGTATTAAGGGAAGAGGTGATTGGTAAATCAATAGTTAATATCTTCCCTGAGTGTACAGAAAACGGTTTATTAAACACTCTACTAAGGGTATGGTCAACTGGAGCCCCTGAAGACTGTCCTGTTGTTTTTAAAATGGATAACAAGATTAAAAGCTATCGAAATAACCACATATACAAGCTACCTTCCTTAGAAATAGTATCAGTTTTTGAAGATGTCACTGCCCAAAAGCAAAACGAAGAAGCCTTAAGAAAAAGTGAAGCTAGATATTCCTTGGCAATAGAAGGAATAAAAGACGGTATTTGGCATTGGGATATGGATGATGACATTGTATTTCACTCCAAAAGATGGAAAGAAATCTATGAAATTGAATCAGATGTTGATTTGCGCTTTGGACTATGGAAAGAATTTGTTCACCCTGATGATTTCAGTAAAGTGGGCACAGCTATTGAAGATTTCCTCTCAGGGAAAAATCTATTTTTAGAGTTGGAACATAGGATAAAAACAAAAAGTGGTGTGAAATGGATTCTAAATAGGGGAAAGTCTGTATTAAATGATAAAAATCAAGTTATAGCCATGGCCGGTGCCATTACTGATATTACAGAAAGAAAAATCCTTGAACAAAAAATGTTATATATGGCTAACCATGATTCACTAACTGATGTCAAAAACAGAGGATATTTCGATAGGTTGGCAAATGAAGTAAAAGACAAATTAGGTGTAGGGATAATAATTGTTGACATTGATGGACTAAAACTAATAAATGACAGCTTAGGACATCACATAGGTGACAATGTAATAAAAGCCACTGCAAAAATCCTTAAGGAATCCTTATGTAATGAAAAAGTATGTAGGATTGGTGGAGATGAGTTTGGAGTAATTTGTGTGGACACCACAGAGAGCCATTTAGAAGCTTTGATAAGAAGAATTAGAATATATGAAAAAGAATACTTGCAAAAGAACCTCCATTTGCCCATAGGAC
>CAYYRM010000063.1:0-12493 GCA_964474005.1 uncultured Eubacteriales bacterium | reverse complement strand
TTTCTCTTCTTCTACCAATTCTTCACTGTCAAATGGGAGCTTCACAGCATGTGGGGCATTGACTATGCTTTCAACAACATTCTCCAATTCTCTAATGTTTCCTGGCCATTGGTATCTGGCAAACTTCTCCATGAGTTCATTTTCTAAAATAATGGGGTTTTTCATAAGCTTTAGGGATTTTACTGTGAGAAAATAATCAACCAACAGTGGAATGTCATCCTTCCTTTCCCTTAATGCAGGCAGGTTTAAGGGCAATACATTTAACCTATAATATAGGTCCTTACGAAAAAGACCCTTTTCAACCTCTTTTTTTAGGTCTTTATTGGTGGCAGCAATGATTCTTACATTGACACTGATCTCAGTACTTCCCCCGACGCGATAAAGGGTTCCCTCTTCTAATACTCTTAAAAGATTTACCTGCATATCTAAGGGGAGTTCACCGATTTCATCCAAAAACAGGGTTCCTCCATCAGCCAACTCAAATTTCCCTGCACGTCCCCCTCTTTTAGCACCGGTGAATGCTCCATCTTCATAACCAAAAAGCTCTGTCTCAATTAAGTTTCTAGGTAATGCCCCACAGTTTAAGGCCACAAAAGCCTCATCCCTCCTTGAACTGGAGTTATGAATGGCTTGGGCAAAAACCTCTTTGCCTGTACCACTTTCACCTAAAATTAGTACCGTTGACGGACTGTCAGAAATCTCCTTGGCCATCTCTATGGTCTTTATGAAGTTGATATTTCTACCAATTATTTTATCAAAGGTATAGATAGTTTGCTTACCATACATCTTGTTAGCTAGCTTTCTCACGCTTTGGATTTCTTTAAATATGCAAACATATCCTTGTGCACGATCATCACCGATTATATAATAGCCACTAATGGTACAGTGGATTTTCCCCTTTTTGCCCTTTATGTGAGTCTCTTCCTCTTGAATTTTGTTGTCTTTCCTTAGCACCTTTTGAATGAAAGGCCAGTTTTCAATATAATCTTCAGCTTTTTTACCTAGGATCTCTTCATTCTCTAATCCCAGAATTTTCTGGGCCTTTGAATTTAGAGTTTTTAGGTAACCTTTTGGCCCAACGGTTAAAATTCCCTCATCAATTGAATTGATTATGGCTTCTATGTGCTTATTAGCCACAGATAACTTAACAGTTGCATTTTCTTTTCTTAAAATATTTTCGATGGCATGAACAGCAGCCACAACCATTCCTAATGTATGGGAATGTACAGAAGGGCTGTAACCCGTAAGATCCAAGGATCCAATTATCTCACCCTCAGGGTTTCGTATGGGGGCACCTGAACATGTCCAACGGTGATAAGCCTTTATATAATGCTCCTTTCCAGATACTTGTACTGGCTGTTCCTCTGCCAAAGCTGTTCCCATGGCATTGGTACCAATGCTTCTCTCATCCATAAAAGCCCCAGGTATCATCTTAAGTCCATTGGATTCACTTGAAATCACTGGATCCCCAATGACCTTTAAAATACAACCATCATTATCAGTCAAAATTGAAAAAAAGTTTGAACCCTTCACAAAGTTATACAAATGTTCCATAAAGGGTGTGGCAATTTCAGTTAATCTTTTATTCCGCTCCAATCTGAGGTCTAGCTCCTCCCCCACTATTATCCTAGAGCTATACAAAATGTTTTTGTCTACCCCATATGAATTACATCTGGCATGGGACCTAATTATATAATCTTTTTCTATCACAAAAACACCACCTATTTTTGGAATTATGTAAATTTTATCATACATCCCATTAAAGGTGAAGATATTAGCATCAAAAAAAGAAGGCTTTCGCCTAAGACCGCTGAAAAACCTCCATCTTCGTTGTTACTGCGAAAGTCCATCATCCTCACGTATTACATATACGCTCCGGTGATGGGCTTTCTTGTGCCTAGAATCTGAAGATTTTTGAGCAGTCTTAAAAGATAAGGGCTTTTTCAGTGGCCTCTTTAGCCTTCTTTTTTTGTTTTAATTAAAGTTAATGGCTAAGAACCTAAATTATCTTTTTGTGTTTTCATATCATTAAGAATCTTACCAATTTGTTTTTGAACCGTTTCTGATATGTCCTTCTGCTCTTCTAGGGTTAGCTCATGGATGTTTATGGGCTTTCCTATGACCATTTGCACCGTGGCCTTTTGTATCTTTTTATTCTTCTCATATACCAAGTATGATCCGTTTACCACAACTGGGACAATTGGTACACCTGCTTGTACCGCGATTTTCAAGCTACCCTTTTTAAACTCTCCCAGTTCTTCACTTCTGCTTCTGGTACCCTCAGGATAAATGATCATGGAGTGCCCTGATTGCAGTAGTTCCTTGGCCTTTGCCATATCTTTCATTCCTTGACGTATATTATGCCTATCCAGGAAAACACACTTTATCTCATTCATCCACCATTTTATAATAGGTAGTTTAGCTGTTTCTTTTTTAGCTATAAAACCCTTCACTCCTGGTACATAGCCTATCATTATTGGGATATCAACTAAACTTTGATGATTACCCACAAACATTGCACTTCTTTTAGGGATGTTTTCTAGCCCCGTTACAACCATTTTTGTACCTGCCACAAGCAAAACTGATTTTCCGAAAAATATTAAAAATGATTCCAATAACCAATTGTATAAGCCTATTAAACCTAGGAAGTTCATCAGTTTAGCAATAAGTAAATAAGGTATTGCAATAATTAAAAGTAAAACCACATAAATGCCCACTAATATAGTTCTTAACATCCTATCACACCTTTTAAATTTATAATTTCATATATAGTATACTATAACCTTGTTAATTTATTAATACTTTATATGTGACTGTTAGTTTTTTCATATGCCAAATATGATTAATATCACATTAAAATAGGTTAATCCATAGTATCATAATAAGGGTAGTAGACAACACGAAATTTGAAGGAGGACAAAATACTATGTCAGAAATGTTTTGTAATCAATGTGAACAATCTCTAAAGGGAGGATGCCAGGGTCCCATAGGAGTCTGTGGTAAAGACCCAAATATATCAAGTCTTCAGGATACTATGATTTTAGGCCTTAAGGGTATAGCTGCCTATGCAACCCATGCCCGTGAGTTGGGTTATAGCAGTGAAGAAGTGGATAAGATAACCCACGAAGCTTTGTACACCACTTTAACAAACTCAAATTTCAATTTATCTGAACATATTGAAATGGCCATGAAGGTGGGGCAAGCAACAGTAAAGATAATGGAAGTTTTAGATAAAGCTCACACCGATAGACTGGGTATCCCACAGCCTGTTATAGTATCTTCTGATAAAATTGAAGGTAAAAGCATTATTGTAACAGGTCATAATTTATTTGCTTTAGAAGAACTTTTAAAGCAAACAGAAGGTAAGGGAATAAACATTTACACCCACTCTGAAATGCTCCCTGCCCATGGATATCCCCATCTTAAAAAATACCCCCATTTGAAGGGTAATATTGGTAAAGCATGGTTTGATCAAAGAAAAGTCTTTGAAGAGTTCCCAGGAGCTATCTTGGCAACCACCAATTGCGTTATGCCAATAAAAGGTACTTATGCCGATAGAATGTTTTCCTATGGTGTAACAGGTCTAGAAGGGGTTAAGAAAATATCCCACGATGATTTCTCCCCACTGATAAATAGGGCTTTAGAATTGCCTGAAGCCAATATTAAATCAGATAAAACCTTAAGCACTGGATTCCACCATGAAACAGTTTTAGGAATTGCTCCGGAAATTGTGGATGCAGTAAAGTCAGGTAAAATAACTAGGTTCTTTGTAATTGCTGGGTGTGATGCACCAGGCAAAGGTGGAGAATACTATAGAGAATTAGCTTCATCCCTACCTAACAGTTGTGTTATTCTAACCACATCTTGTGGGAAATATAGATTTAATGATATTGACTTTGGTACCGTTGAAGGTACTTCTATTCCAAGATATATCGACCTTGGACAGTGCAATAACTCAGGTTCTGCAGTTAGAATAGCCATAGCTTTAGCTGAAGCTTTCAACTGTTCTGTGAATGAATTACCATTAAGCATTGTTCTATCATGGTTTGAGCAAAAGGCAGTGGCAATTCTCCTTGGCTTATTTAGCTTGGGAATCCAAAATATATATATTGGACCAAAACCTCCAGAATTCATCTCCCCAGGTGTTTTAAAGGTTTTACAAGAGACCTTTAATCTTAAATTAACTGGAGATGCAAAAACCGATTTAGCTGCAATGCTTGGATAATACCTTAGCCCATACTTCCATTTATATTTTATATATAGCATGGAAGTATGGGCTGTTTTCTTACCTGTTTTTAACTTCTTGTTCAATATATTCAATTTCTCTGGTATTTAATTGAAAAAGACTATAGATTTCCTTATCTATCTCTTTTGAATTATTTAAGGTCTTCTCTGCATTTTTTAAACAATGTTCCACCAGATTAATAATTTCCAGTTGTTTCTTTTCAGTTACCCTAGGGAGAGGCAATTCCTCTATGTGATGCCTTAAAACCTTTATACCTGAGTGGCAATTTTGATGGTAAAACTGAATAACAGAAGAATTTAATATGGCTAATATGTATTTAATGTCAAAGCCACTGATTCTTGGAACTAAAATATTTGCACTGTTAAGGGTTAGTCTTTTTTCACAATCATAGGCAAATACTAGGCTTTTATTTATAAATCGATATACCAGCTTTTCCGGAGCGCGATAATAACTTAGTGGTGCCACCTGTTGGTATTGCTCGGGACGAAAATTTATATATTTTAAATTTGGTTCTATTTGATACTTCAAGATGTTACTACCCATAATAATGGGTTCATGACCTAGCTCCTCATTTTCCTTTAAATGAACCTTGTTGTTCCCAGTTACAATACCCAAAGCAAACTCTGCTTTACCTTTTAGCTTTTCAAATTCTATGGTCCTAATTTTTTCGATTATATCATAGGTTTTATTTGATCTTACAAAATTTATGTTATAGTTTGGCATTTTCATTATATTACTTTTACTAACTTCAGTTTTGTGGCCTTTACTATCTAATACAAAGGAATAATTAGCATTGGCTACCTTACAAACAACTAAGTTAATTCCACCTGTGAAAACTCCATCGAAAACTGGACCTATATCTTCTATTCTTTTAATAGTGTGCTTATGTAACAATAGTTCCCTTAAAGAAGAATGGTTTCTAACATTTAATATGGAATAGGGTAGCAAGTATGATAAAACCCCTTTATGTTTTAGTAATTCTAATCCCTTATGTACAAAAAGTCCATAAGAATCCATGGCTTTGCCTGTAATAGAAAGTTCTGCCAACTCCAAGTCCTTAAATTTATATCCCCATGGCGGATTGCCAATTACTAAGTGGTATTTTTCCTTTTCCTTCTCTAATAATGAGTTGCATACCCTAATATTATCGCTTAAATACCCTTCTGTGATTAGATAGAAGTTAATTCGACAAATGGCTATGGCTACTTTATCTGTGTCATAAGCATGAATAGACCTTATTATCTCTTTCTTTTTATCCATCCCAAACTTCTCCACAAGTTTTTTATAAGACTCAATAATAAAGATCCCTGAACCACAGGCAGGATCAAGTAGATTTGGGATAAAATCAATATGTGAAATCAAATTATTAACTACATTTTTGACTATGCTTTGGGGAGTATAGTATGAACCCTTTTTATTTTTTGCCCCTTGGCTCTTTATGGTTAAATAAAGTAAGCCCAATATATCTTCTTGGGTATTAGGTATCTCAATTTTAGCCATGGCATCTACATATTCCATGTCTTTAGGATCAAAATGTACTTTGGGGAAGCCCTCCTTGACAATCCTTTTAATTTCTGGCGGTAGTGCTTCCATGTCATATACTACTTCGTTTAAGGATTTGATCACTTTGTTATTAATCAATAATTTATACATAATCAATATTATTAGTTTTTCATTTTTTTCCTCTAAGATAAACTTATTATGCACATTTAACACTGATATGGCAGTTTCTTTAAGATTTTTATCCATTAGGTATTTGTTTGGTATTAACATCAAAGTATTATCTTGCTTATTCCTTCTTGTCATTAAACGATCTTTTCTATGGTTTTCTATCTCTGCCTTGGATACCATAATTTTGTTATTGATTTTGGTGGTTTTTATATTTCCCAAACGAATCCAGTTATGTACAGTGGCTTTTGAGACATTATATTTTTGCATTATATCTTCTAAGCTTTCTAACAACACATTCCCCCCTCACTTACAACCCCAAATTAAAACAAGTGAAGGATATAATCCTTCACTTGTTATTATATAACTGTTTTATGTTTAACAAAATAGTAAACTTAAAACTTTTCAACCACAACTTTCATTTGCATAAACAGTTGAAGATAGTCGGGGCCACCAGCCTTAGAGCAAGTACCAGACATATTATAACCACCAAATGGCTGTACGGCCACTAAAGCTCCTGTTATTTTCCTATTAAAATATAGATTGCCCACAAAAAACTCTTCCCTAGCCAACCTGAGGTTTTCTCTGTTATTAGAGAATACACCCCCTGTTAAACCAAACTCACTGTCATTGACAATTGCCAACGCTTCATTGAAATCTTTGGCTTTTACTACTGCTAAAACAGGTCCAAATATCTCCTCTTGGGCAATTCGGGCTTTTGGAGAAACATCTGCTATCACCGTTGGTTCTATGAAGAATCCCTTATTTCCAATGGTTTTTCCACCAGATACTAGCCGTCCTTCCCCTTTACCTATTTCAATATACTCAAGTATGTTTTTGTATGCATTTTTGTCTGATACGGGACCCATGTAATTTGTGAATTCTTCTGGTAAACCCACCTTGATTTTTTCAACTTCCACTTTAACTTTTTCCACAAATTCATCGTATACATCTTCTAGCACTATGACCCTTGAACAAGCTGAACATTTTTGCCCTTGAAAACCAAAAGCCGAAGTTACAACACCTGTAACAGCTGCATTTAAGTCCACATCTTTGTCAACAATTATGGCATCTTTGCCACCCATTTCAGCGGCAACCCTTTTAATCCATTTTTGTCCTGGGGTAACATCTGCAGCCAGTTTATTTATTCGTAAACCAACTTCTTTAGAACCTGTGAAGTTAATGAATCTAGTCTTAGGATGTTGTACTAAATAATCACCAATTTCCCCTCCACTACCAGGTAAGAAGTTAATCACACCACTGGGCAAACCAATTTCCTCCATTAACTCAACGAATTTATATCCTATTACAGGGGTTATGCTAGCAGGTTTAAGTACAACTGTATTACCTGTAACTATGGAGGCTGATACCATACCAACTAAAATTGCCAATGGGAAGTTCCAAGGTGGTATTATTACCCCAACACCAATGGGAATGTATTTAGCAGTATTTTCTTCTCCTACATAGTGAAGGAGTGGGGGCTCATTATCAAGTCTTAAAGCCTCTCTACCATAATATTCTAAAAAGTCTATGGCTTCAGCCACATCAGCATCAGCCTCTGGCCATGTTTTCCCAATCTCTAACACCATTAAGGCAGCAAACTCTAACTTTCTTTTCCGCATTACCTCTGCTGCTTTAAATAAGTATCTTGCCCTTTCTTTCACCTCAACTTTTTTCCACACTTCAAAGGTCTCCACCGCAATGTTCATGGCCTTTTCTGCAATTGACTGGCTACCCTTGGAAACATTTCCTACTATTTCTTCTGGATTGCTGGGGTTCGTAGATATAATAGTTGATTCTGTGAAAATTTTCTCTTCCCCAATTATTAATGGGTAGTTTCCTCCCATGTATTTCCTTACTATTGCTAACGCTTCCTTTGCCTTTTTTTGATTTTCACTTAGCGTGAAATCCAAAAACTCTTCATTTACAAATGGTTTAATCATAAATCCACCTCCCAAAATATTTAGATATTTACCCCTATCGCTTTATTATACTAGAGAGTTAAAGATAATTCAATATATTTTACCAATTTGGATTTTATGACTAGAATATGCATTTTTTTGAAATTATCAAAAAATACCATTGAATCAATGTATTCAAAGGGTTTTGGGGGACATTATATCTATTATATTCCTCTATTTTATTTGTGGTGAATATGTTAAAATAGAAATAATCATGTGGTGGGGGGATTTTTTTGTGATGAGATTGAATTTAGAAAATATTTTGAAAGAAATTAATTACTTAGAAATAGCTAATATGAGCAATTGTCATTTAACTGGCATTTCGTATCATTCAGGTAAGGTAATGCCAGGGGATATATTCTTTTGCATCAAGGGATATAAATCCGACGGTCATAAATATGCTAAAATGGCAGTTGAAAAAGGTGCAATGGCTTTAGTGGTGGAGGAAATACAGCCTGATTTGGACATTCCTCAAGTAAGGGTTCCCAATAGCCGTATTGCTTTGGCACATGTGAGTTCTATTTTTTATGGGTTTCCTTCAAAAGACCTTAGTATGGTAGGTGTTACGGGAACTAATGGGAAAACAACAACGACTTTTATGATTGATAAAATCTTGGAAAAAGCCTTTAAAAACACTGGTCTAATTGGAACAGTGGTAATTAAAAATGGACAAACGGTAGAGCCTGCCATATTGACAACTCCAGAGTCTTTGGATTTACAAAAATACTTATGGGAGATGAAGAATAACAATATATCCCATGCTACCATGGAAGTATCTTCATCTGGCTTAGATTTGCATAGGGTGGGTTTTGTAGATTATGACATTGCTGTTGTTAACAACATATCCAGGGACCACATTGACTTACATGGTAGCTTTGAGAATTACATGAATGCCAAAATGATGTTGGTACAGAATTTAACCCCAGATAAGTTTGCCATTTTAAACGGAGACTGTGCAGACACATTAAAATTCGGTTTGGAAACCAAGGCCAAAATTCTAACCATTGGTTTTAAAAATCAATTGGCAAATGTTGTTGCCCATGGCAGTGATCTTTCAGGCAATGAAACATCTTTTATGGTTACAATTAACCATCCCATAAAAACAAAAACTGGTATAATTGTTGAACCCCAGTCTTTTCCCATTAAGCTACAAGTATTGGGATTACACAATATTTACAACTCTTTAATGGCTATAACTGTTAGCCTTTTGTTAGGTGTTGAAATACCTGTTATTCAGCGGGCCTTATACGAATTCATTGGTGTGGAAAGACGATTTCAGCTAATTTTCAATGATAAATTTAAAATAATAGATGACCATTATGCAAATCCAGGTAACATAACTGTGACCATGGAAACAGTTAAACATATGAATTATAATCGCTTTAATTTGATTTATGGTGTAAGGGGCAGCAGAGGCACCACAGTAAATACTGAAAATGCCTTGGTTATTGCTAATTGGGCAAAGGGTTTAGGGGTTGATCATATAACCCTTACAACCAGTGAGGACTATGTTACCCCAAAGGATATTGTTACCCCTGAGGAACTAGACTGTGTTGAAGATGTTTTGCAAAGGGCAGGTATTAAAACCACTGTATACAGTTCCCTTAAGGAAGCCCTTTATAGAACCATTGATAACGCACAACCTGATGATTTGATCTTACTTGGTGGATGCCAAGGTATGGATCCTGCGGCAAAAGTCGTTCTAGAATATATTTTGCAAAAGGAATTAAGTAGGGAGAATTTAAGCTTAGAGGAAAAACAAAGTTATAAGGATCGTATTTTATCGCCCTTGAGCAACAGAGTGGCTGGAATGTGATCAAAATCGTGGGTTTAAGGCTAAGACGTTGATCTTAGTCTTTTTTATCTGTCTTCTTTTATTTGTATTATTTCATCATTATGTTCCTCAATCCAGTTCACTGTATTACTTAAAGACATTTTTGCTCTATTTATGCTATCTTCTGTAACTAAATTATATTTTTCTTTGTTTCTAAGTGCCTGGTGAACAGGTAATATTTCGTAAACCCACCTTTCATTTACCACATGCCTATTAACCCATGTGGGTATATAACCTGCATTTTCCATTATAACTTCTTTTGTTTCTAAATTCTTTTTGAACTTTACCTGAACAATAAGTCCATCCTCTGTATATCTATTATTTACGAACTCAAAACGTTGATTTGATAAGAAATTACCCAGGGAGTACACCACTAGAGTTTTTTTCCCTGTGGGCTCATCTACTAATTGTTTAATTGGTTGAATTACATGGGGATGGCTGCCAAAAATTACATCCACACCATATGAAGAAAGGGCACGGGCAATTTTTTCTTGTTGAGAATTGTAATTCCTTTGATACTCTGTACCCCAGTGTATCAAAAATATCAAAACCTCAGCCCCTTGGGACTTCATCGTTTCAACCTTTTCCTTCATATTTTCTAAGCCTTGTTCTAAATTGTGGTAGTCAAATGTATCAATTAATTTTTCTGCCTCCTTAGGTATAGGAATACCGTTGAGCCTTTTTACTCCATCAGATGAAGGGCTTTCAAAGGTGTAAGCCGCTATACCTATTTTTATTTGGTTTATTTCTTTTATTAGGTAGGTCTGACCTTCTTTTGTTTTCTTTGTACCTACAGGTCTAAGCCCATTATCCAGTAATATATCTAAAGTCCTTTTCATACCATTTAGACCTGTATCTAATGTATGATTATTAGCAGTGGATATAACTTCAAAGCCTGCAAACTTCAAAGCATCTGCTAGTTGATCAGGTGTGTTAAATTTTGGATAACCACTATAGGGTAAATCAGTGCCCCCGAATGTGGTTTCTAAATTTGCAATGGCAAGGTTGCTTTTTTTAATATAAGGCTTAATGTATTGAAACGAGTTTCTAAAATCATACTTATCTAAAGCTTCATTGTAATGGGCCTGTAATTGTAGCATATGAACCATTACGTCACCCACACATGAAACAGTGACTTCGGAGTACTCTTTTTTTTGAGTTAACTCGTTATATGGTAATGTATCTTCACCTATACCAAAACATCCAGAAACAATGAACAATATTGATAAAATAGTTAAGACCTTTCTCACATTTTGGTCTCCTTTCTACTTAAGAAATCGATTGCCTTAAATTTATTTTTTCGTAGGTAATGTATTTTCCCACTGGACTTATTTATACTCTCCTTTTAGCCAATGACTTATATACCGCTATTGTCTTCACTAAAGTCAATTGAGGTATCAATGTTGTCTTTAAATTTATCCACATATATATTGTCCTTGTTATCTATGGTACAGTACATTACTTCGCTGATACTTTTTATTCCCTTAGACCTAAGTTTCTTAAAGAACTCCTTACCAGATATATTTTTCTTCCGTAGGTTTTCGTAAATTACATGTCCCCCAATAATCATTTCTGTATGCAGGTTTTCAGATGTAGGGTTTAATATATTGAGATCCTCAGGTGTAACCGTTCTTTTAGTGGGTTTTTTTATTATGTTTAGGTCTCCATTTATTTCTAGTATTCCATATTCAATATCATCAATTGAAAAACAATCTTTTTTTCGTAATAGCTCATTAAGTTCGTCCATGCTATATCTTGCTTTACTAAGATTCCTTTCTAAAAGTTGACCTTGGTATATGGCTAAAATGGGTTCTCCCTCCACAACCTTTCTAAAAGGTCTATTTTTTAGGGATATATAAGAAACTATACTGGTTAATACACCAAATAGAATTAAGCCCATAAAGTGGTGATATGTTCTTTGATTTAAATCAGTTGCCAAAGTTGCCGCTATGGACCCAAAAGTTATACCATTTATGTATTCATACAGTGTCAGTTGAGAAATTTGTTGTCTTCCCAGTAGCCTAGTAATAAACAATATGGTGAAAAATGCTAAAACCGTTTGAACTATTATTTCTATATACTCCATATGGGATAACTCCTTGATATTTTATTTGTTTAGGTTTAATACTAAAGGTAAAAAGAGGTTTTGAAAATGAGTGAATTACTGGGCGAGTCTATATTTACTGTTATTTTTGTATTTCTAGGTTTTACTATATTATATTATTTGGTAAAAAAAGAGTATTTATAGCAAAAATATAGCCCTTTTAAATTAAGGGCTATATTTTTTTACTTTATTATAATATTCTCAATCTAATTAAAAGGAATACAAGGATTTGAAGTAACAGTTGTATTGAAACAGCTATTGATGTATCAGTTGTGTGAACCTCAACATTTCTGGAGTTTTCAATAAGGGTTCTTTGATAATCAGCTTGTTTAATTTTACTCTTTTGTAGTAAATCCTGGGCAATCTGCTCTGCTCTTTCATGGCTTGCTATGGTTATACTTAATATGGCTACGATGGCTACTTGTATGGCTGCTTGTAAATTAACAGCTGCTTGAATATTTACAGTCCTAACTGTAACATCACAAGAATCCTTAATAATAATGTCTTCATAGGTTTTTTGAATTATTTTAGATAACTGATCAGCTTCCTGGGCCTCTTCTTCTACACAGTCCAAAGGATGTGGAAACTTATCTAATGCTTTCCAAGGTTCTTGAGCCACTTTAACTTCCTCCTCGTATAATGTAGTTAGAACATTTGATAGAAAATAGGTTAATTTCCTA